>JBKJTQ010000128.1:0-5444 GCA_046589895.1 Sphingomicrobium sp. | reverse complement strand
CCATGACCAAGAACGGTACTGGTACAATATCTGAACTCGGGCCTGGGACGCCGATGGGCAGCGCAACGATGTCATGAGGTCAATCGGCCCTGGGTATTTTGATTAGTTCAGCTGCAGCCGTTGGGCTAATGCCTATTATTGGGCCATCAGTCTCATGTTTGTAGCGGCACTCGACATTGACCTTGCAACTTGGGCAGTATCCCAGCACGCCCAACCAACCTTGGTGCCAACAGCTGCGCTGGCGCTTTGGGTACAGGAGTCAGGCCCCCTTGCCATTTAGTCTGATGGAGGGTGCGGCGCAGGACTAACCTTTTACGTCGAATTCACCGATCTCGCCTTCTTTGAGATTCGACCCGCATCCCGGATAATCCTGATAAACCCCCTACGCGAGATTTCGCAAAACACTATCCATCACTTGCTAGTCGATCAAATATGGCCGCGGCTAATTGCCCAAGGAGGGCGATTGGTGGTGCATGCGGCAGGCATATCGTCGCCGCAGGGTGCAATACTCTTCGTTGGTCCGTCGGGCCGTGGCAAATCAACGCTGGCTGCAAGTCTTCAGCAACCGGGCTTTACGTTGCTTGGCGATGATGCGATCGTGATCTCCGAACAGGTCGGCGAGGTACGCTGCAAGGCAGTGTACCAGAGCCTGCGCTTGTTTCCGGATTCGATCGCGACCTTGTTCGATCAGCCGATCGAGCAATCAGACGTGGCCTGTTACACCGAAAAACAGAATGTCCATTTCGCAGCGGCGGGCCCGGGCGCCAGCGATCATCGCGTGCGGTCGATCTTCTTCATCGCCGCCGACGATGGCCATGCCCATCAAACGATAGAAACGATTGGTCCGGCCGACGCCTGCATGCGCCTCGTCGAGCACAGCTTCTGGCTCGATCCGACCGACATTGGCTTGACCGCGCGAAAGCTGGCATCCGCGAGCGCACTTGCCAACCGCGTGCCGGCGTTCGAGCTCGCTTATCCGCGCGACTTTTCGCAACTTCCTGAGTTGCACGCCGCCATGTTTTCGGTCTTGCCCTAAACCGCAACGAGGCGAACTTTGAAGGAGCGGCGGTTGCCGGGTCCAAGCGTTTACAGTCTGAGCAGCTACGGCGATATGATCCGCTGTGAGCCGCGCATGTCGGCTTATGCCGCCGCGCTGCGCGATGCGATCACGCCGGGCTGCACGGTGATCGACCTCGGCGCCGGGCCGGGGGTGTTTTCGATCCTCGCGTGCCGTTATGGCGCGGGCAAGGTGATCGCGATCGAACCCGATCACTCGATCGCGCTGCTCCACCAACTTGCGCGCGACAATGGTTGTGCCGATCGCATCGAAATCGTCCAGGGCCTGTCGAGCGACTATCATCCGGCGGAGAAAGCCGATGTAATCGTCTCCGACTTGCGCGGCGGGCTACCCTTGTTCGAAGGCCATATCGCAACGATCAAGGACGCTCGCGACCGGTTTCTGGCGCCGGGCGGAAGGTTGATCCCGGCGCGCGACCAAGTCCGTATCGCCGCCGTAGAGTCGGCCGAAAGCTACACGGGCTACGACCAACCATGGCGAAGCAACGCTTATGATGTCGACCTGATGGCGGGCAGCCGCTTCGTCGTCAATGATCTGCGACGAGTCGATCTTCTGCCCGAAAATCTCCTCGGAAGCCCGCAACACCTCACGACGCTCGACTATCGCACGATCGTCGATCCCAATTTGCGAACGACCGTCGAGCTTCCGATCGAGCGCGCCGGACTCATCCATGGGTTGTTGCTGTGGTTCGATGCCGAACTTGGCTCCGGCGCAGCCTTTTCCAATGCCCCGGGCGAACCACCGTTGGTGTATCGTCAGACTTTCCTCCCGCTCGAACGGCCCATCGCGGTCGATGCCGGAGACCATGGGAAGGCCGAGATCAAGGCGAATCTGGTCAACGGATCCTATATATGGTCGTGGAATACGCAAGTGATGCGCGCGTCGGGTGACAGCGCCGGACCGGCCTTTCGACAGTCGACCTTCCTCGCCAACATTTTTCAGAGCGGAAAGCTCGCGACCCACTCCGAATCGTTCGTTCCCGCCAGGACTGACGCGGTCGCAATCGACGCCCTGTGCCTGTCGTTGATCGACGGCGAGCGCGAACTCAAGGATATCGCCGAACAAGTCGCGGCGGCACTCCCGACGGCCTTTGCAAATTCGACCGAAGCGTTGAATCGCGTTACCGAGGTTGCTGGACGCTATACCAGGCGCGATTGATGCGGAGGCTGGCTGAACGCGCCCCGTGTGCCGAAGGATGATGACCGATGACCGATCTATTTACCAAGCGCCTTGCACCGTCGGGTGACGCCATCGCGAGCGCGGTCGGCGATGAAACCGTCATTCTGCAACTCAAAAACGGTACCTATTTCGGACTCGACGCGATCGGCACGCGCATTTGGAGAATGCTAAACGATGGCGTGACTGCCACAGTCATCTGCGACCGGCTTGGCGAGGAATATGACGTCGCGCCCGACGTGCTTGAGGCCGACGTACGACGGTTGCTAGCCGAGCTTCAGGCGAATGAGATCATCGACGATGCCGGGGACGCTGGCGCCTGATGACCCTGCTGCGCGACGTCGGATTGGCGATGCGGCTTCCGCGCGGAGGCAGGCGCTTGCTCGGGCGCGCGCTGATCGAACTGGCGGTCGCGCGGTTCCGGCTTGGTGGCGATCATTCGCGACATTTGCGATGTTCGTCCGACACTCCACCGGCACCGATGCTAACGCGCGAGCAGGCGCTGATCGTCGACCAGGTAGCGTTCGCCATACCGCGAGTCGCCGATCGTCTTCCGTGGCGCGCCGATTGTCTTGTCCAGGCGCTGGCCGGCGAACGATGGCTTCGCCGCCGTGGGATCGCCGCGCAACTGTTCATCGGCGTGCGCGCGGATGGCCCCGCCCCGCTCGACGCCCATGCCTGGCTCAAGGCCGGAGACCGGATCGTCACCGGCGGCGATATCACCGCTTTCTCCCCGCTCAACCGCTGAGCCAGCTCTCCGCAATCATTCAAACGGCCAGCCAGGAGCTGATCAATCGAGCGACAAGTGGCGCGCGCGTCCTTCGCTCTGGTCGTAGACCTGCTCGATCCTGAGCCGGCGGCGCGGCCCTGCCATGAGCGCGAGGCTCATCGCGAAGACTGCGGCGATGGCGGTTGTACGCAGTGGGAAATCGACCACGCTGTGCGCCAGGATCACGGCGCTGGCGATGGTCGCGGCGCGCGCGAAATGATCGACGATCGGCGCGCGCCAAGTTGCGAACAGTCGGCCCGCCCACCAAAAGAGAAAAGCGCACATCAGCAATATACCAGGGAGTCCGGTTTCCAGCGCCAGTTCGATATAATCGTTATGGACATGATTGACGAACCAGCGATCGACAATGTCGGGGTTTTCATGGGCGGGATAGACCGCCGCGAAGCTCCCGCTTCCCGATCCGGCCGGGAACATGTCCGCAGTCGCACGCAGGCTGTTGCCGAATGAGGTATAGCGCGACGAATAGTCTTGGCCGGCGCCCACTGCGGTGAGATTGTTCGACATCGGGCTGGCGAAGATCGCGATCAGCGCCGCACCGCCGAGCAGCCCGACCCCCCCCACCGACCAGCGCGCCCACCGCTCCGACAAAGGCGCGCGGACGAGCAGACTTGCCGCGACCGCCGGGATCGCGAGGCCCACCGCGGCCAGCGATTGGTTGAGTGCAAGCCCGATAATGAGGGTTGCGATCGCGCCGATCAGGATCGCGATCTTGCTCGCCGATTGCTGGACCCTGAGCGGCCGCGTGTTAACGCCACCGAGCATCGCGACGATGAACGGAATGGTGACGACGAGCAGCGTTCCCATATGATTGCTGTTGGCGAAAAACCCCGTCGCCACGCCATTGTTGGTGATCGGATAGAGATACCATGGCGATGATCCGGCAACCCCGCTGGTCACCTGAAGCGCGCCGAGCAGTACCCCGCTAAAGCTTGCCACGCCCAGCGCGATCGCCAGCCAGGAGGTACGATGAACACCAAGCCGAAGGACTGAAGCCAGAATCGCGAGCGGCGGAAGCAACCACAACGCCGAGGTCATCGTGTCATAGGGCGCGAGCGACAGCGGCAGCCACGGCAGCGGCTGCCCGAGCAGCGCGAACCCGCGCGCAATCGGTTCTCGGCCGGGAAGCGCGCTCCACAATTGCGGAGGCAAGGGGACCAGCTGCAGCAGGATCAGCACCACCATCGCGACGCTGAGCCGGACGAGGTTCCTGCCGCTCGCTCCCGATTGGGCGCGCGGCGACGCCAGCCCGGCCCAAACCAGGATCGCGATCGCGCCCAATTGAAGTAGCATATTGGGCAATGGCGAACGCGTGCTCCCGCCAAGCAGGATGCAGCAAGCCAGAAACAGCGACGCGATCGCTCCTCGCAATTGGTGGCTCGTCGTCATGGCATCTGGCGAACGAGTTGCAGGTCGCTGACGACAGCCTGCTCGGACGAGGCGAATTCGGCGGCGGTCCCGACGAGCTTGATGAGCTGCGACGAGCAACCGGCGGGAATAGTGAATCTTCCGGCGACCGAACGCGCGGATCCTTTGGCATCGCCAAGCGAGAGGGTGAGCAGCGTCGTCCCCGATACCTGGCACGTCACCGACCAACCAAGGCCGGTGGACTCGCCACTCGACGGATTGCGCGCGACCTGCATGCGAAGGTCATAGGTGCCCGGCGCGAGAAGCAGGGTCTGGGTCGCAAAATCGGCATTTGCTCGACCATAATTGATGATCTGGAGCCCATTGGCGCCCGTCGGCTCGGCAACGCCAAAATCTCCGCTGCCATAGCTCCAGTTGAACGGCGGCGGCGCATCCAGCCGCGCAAACTGGGAATTGAAGATACCTTTTGGTGCCGTGCGCAGTCCGCTGATCCGCAGCCACAAGGCGTGCGCGCGTGCGAAATCGCCGCTCGCAATCAGCTTAGCGACCAACTTCGCCTGCCATTCGGGCGCGACGCGCGGCGCCCCTTGATCGAGCTGATCGCCGGCCAGGGCCAAGACGAGATCGTAATTTTCGGCGTCGCGCGCCAATTCAGTAAGCACCTGGCCGCGAAGTTCGGGATCACGCACGAACAACTTGCGCAGCTCGGGCACCGCGCCCGGGGAGCGGGCATATTGGGCAATCGCCGGAACCAGCGCACCCGCCCCGCCCGCAATCAGTCGAACCAGCACCGATGTCTGCCGCAGGCCGTCGCCCGCTCGCCCCGACGACAGATATCGTTCGGCAAGGAAATAACGCGCCGCCGGGGAGCGCGGGTCGCGGCGGTTGGCCTCGACGAACAGCGCTTCGGCGCTATCGTGGCGATTCTCGCTTTGGGCCACTGCTCCGGCGACGAGGAACGGGTCGATCGACAGCGGCGCTTTGCGCGCGACCGCCATGGCGGTCGCGGTCACGGTCGCCGATGGGGATCGACCC
>JBKJTQ010000289.1:0-3030 GCA_046589895.1 Sphingomicrobium sp. | reverse complement strand
AGCAGAAATACGGCAAGCACATAAGCTGGGCCGACCTGTTCATCCTGACCGGCAACGTCGCAATCGAATCGATGGGCGGTCCGGTATTCGGCTTCGGCGGCGGCCGCAAGGATGTGTTCGAAGCGGAGCGCGACGTCTATTGGGGCGCCGAGGAGAAATGGGTCGAGAGCGCCGAGACGCGGATCCAGCCCGACCGCGAACTTGACCTCGAACATCCGCTGGCGGCGATCCAGATGGGACTGATCTACGTTAACCCCGAAGGGCCCGGCGGCGTCCCCGATCCGCTCGGATCGGCGCGCGACATGCGCGTGACCTTCGAGCGGATGGCGATGAACGACGAGGAGACGGTCGCGCTCACCGCGGGCGGGCATACCTTTGGCAAGTGTCACGGTGCCGGCGATGCGAGCCTAGTCGGCGATGCGCCCGAAGGGGCCGACATCGCGCTCCAGGGGCTTGGCTGGACCAGCGGCCATGAGAGCGGAATGGGTGAGCATACCATCACGAGCGGTCTGGAAGGCGCGTGGGTCAATACGCCAACCGAGTGGTCGGAGAATTATTTCCGCCTGCTCATGGATTACGAATATGAACTGGTTCGCAGCCCGGCCGGCGCGCAGCAGTGGCAGCCGATCGACCAGAAAGAAGAGGATAAGGCGCCCGCCGCGCACGATCCGACGAAGCGCGTACCGACGATGATGACCACCGCCGACATGGCGCTCAAGGTCGATCCCGAATATCGCAAGATTTCGGAGAAGTTTCGCAACGATCACGAAGCGTTCAAGGACGCGTTCGCGCGCGCCTGGTTCAAGTTGACCCACCGCGACATGGGCCCCAGGGGCCGCTATCTCGGTCCCGAGGTTCCGCGGGAGGATTTGATCTGGCAGGATCCTATTCCTGATGGCTCCACGCCCTCGGGCGCTGATGTTTCGGCGTTTAAGGCCAAGATCCTCGACGCCGGTCTCAGCGCCGGTCAACTGGTCAAGACCGCCTGGGCATCGGCCTCGACCTACCGCCGGTCCGACCATCGCGGCGGCGCCAATGGCGCGCGTCTCCGTCTTGCGCCGCAAAAAGATTGGGCCGTCAATGAGCCGGACGAACTCGTCAAGGTCCTTAGCAAAATAGATGAGCTGCGCGGCAATCTGTCGATGGCCGACGCGATCGTGCTGGCCGGCACCGCGGCGGTCGAAAAAGCGGCGAAGGATGCGGGCTTTGCGATCGATGTGCCGTTCACCGGCGGCCGCGGCGACGCGACGCCCGAAGCGACTGACGCCCACAGCTTCGAAGTCATGGAGCCCAAGGCGGACGGCTTTCGCAACTATCTTGCCACCAAGCATTCGGTGAAGACCGAGGAGTTGTTGCTCGACCGCGCTTCGCTGCTCGGGCTGTCGGCCCCCGAAATGACCGTTCTGCTCGGCGGGCTGAGGGTGCTTGGCGCCAATCACGGTGGCAGCAGCAACGGCGCGTTGACCATGCGCGTCGGCCAGTTGACCAACGACTTCTTCGTCAATCTGCTCGACAATGACACCTTCTGGGAGGTGATCGACACCAGCGGGGACGAGGAGTTCATCGGCTCCGATCGCGGTGGCCGGCAGGAGAGGTGGCGCGCGACGCGGACCGACCTGATCTTCGGCTCGAACAGTCAGCTTCGCGCCACGGCCGAGGTCTATGCCGAGAAGGGTAATGAAGAAAAGTTCGTGAAGGACTTCGTCGCCGCCTGGACCAAGGTGATGAACGCCGGCCTGTTCGACTTGGCGCACAAGTAAGGAGCCGGCCGGCCGACCGATGCACTCAATTCGCGGCGGGGGCCCGGTGGTCCCCGCGATGCCGTCTGGGTCGAACTATCGCGCGGGCTGCTTGGCCTCGATCAGAGCCTCGCCGAGCATCTTGAACTCGGTCGCGCGTGGGCTTCCCTTGCGCCAGGCGAGCGCGATGCGGCGCGATGTGACCTTGGCGTCGAGGTGGCGGGTCACGATCCCGGTGCCGTCGAGAATTCCCGCCGACACCGCCATCTGCGGCACCAGCGTAAGACCGAGCCCATTATCGACCATCTGGATCAATGTGTGGAGCGAGGTCCCGAGCATCCGCGCTTCGGCGCGAAGCTGGGGCCGGTTGCACGCCGCGAGCGCATGGTCCTTGAGGCAATGGCCGTCCTCGAGCAGCAACAGGCGATGCTCGTCGATCGCATCGGCCGCAATGCTGGCGGGCGGATCCTCATGTGGCGGGAAAGCGAGCAGCAATTCGTCCTCGAAGAGGTCGATCATTTCGACATCGCCGCACGGATATGGCGCGGCGAGGAGCACGCAGTCGAGCTGGCCGCGGTGGAGCGCGTCGCATGCCGCCTGACTGGTCTCCTCGCGCAGGAACAGGCGCAGCCGCGGGAACTGGTCGCGCAGGCGCGGGAGCATGGTCGGCAGCAGGAACGGCGCGATCGTCGGGATGACGCCCATGCGCAGGTCGCCGGTCAGCGGCTGCCCCTCGGCGCGCGCCATGTCGGCCAGTTCCTCGCTCTCGCGCAGCACCCGGACGGCCTTGTCGGCGATGCGCGTGCCGAGCGGGGTGAAGCGGACAACGCGGCGGGTGCGCTCGACCAGGGGAATCCCGATCAGCGTCTCCAACTCGCGCAGGCTGGCCGACAGCGTCGATTGGGTGATGAAGCAGCTCGCCGCAGCCTTGGTGAAATGGCCATGTTCCTGCAGCGCGACCAGATATTGCAGCTGGCGAATGGTGGGGAGGTAGCTTGTCATAAGCGTTTCCGATCAAGCGGATCGGATTAAACGAGCTCGACGATGAATGCTACCATGCGTCGCGGCTATGAGATCGCGCGATACAGCCCGTAGCCGCTGCTCAGCGTCAGCACCGCGCCGACGAAGGTCAGCAACAGGTCCGGGTTGACCCGCTTGGCGATCATCGCGCCGAACGGCGCGGCGAGGACGCCACCAATCAGCAGGCCGACGGTCGCCACCGTAAACGCCTCCCATCCGAGCGTGGCGATAAAGGTCGCCGAGATCGTCACGGTGAGGAAGAATTCGGCGG
>JBKJTQ010000257.1:0-7848 GCA_046589895.1 Sphingomicrobium sp. | reverse complement strand
TGACGAGCGTCATATGCTGCATGTCGTCGAGGCCGGGGAGGGTGGTGGTGTCGGTGGTGTCGGTCATATTGCAGCTATACCCTGACCTTGGCCCAATGTCGTCACCCCGGGTCAAGCCCGTGGTGACGGGCTGGGTTGCATTGGCGCGGCGTCGGCCCGATTAGCCAGCTAATGACCCCTGCCCTGCCCACTGTTGCCGACCTCCCCGACGCCTTGCTCCTGCTCGACTATGTCGGGATTGCGGTGTTCTCGGTGTCTGGGGCGCTGCTCGCCGCGGAAAAGAAACAAACGCTGGTCACCTTCATCTTCTTCGCTGGCGTCACCGGGGTCGGCGGCGGCACGTTGCGCGACCTGTTGATCGGCGCGCCGGTATTCTGGGTCCACACCAATGCCACGCTGCTGATCTGTATCGCCGCCGCGATCGCGGTGTGGATCTTTTCGCGCCACGCCTTTGCCGGCAAAGCACTGCTGTGGTTCGACGCGATCGGGCTTGCGGCCTACGCCACTTACGGCGCGGCGAAAGCGCTGACCTTCGGGGTCGCCCCGGTCCCGGCGTTCGCGATGGGGGTGATGACCGCGTGCGTCGGCGGGATCATTCGCGACGTGCTCGCCAATGAACCGTCGATCCTGATGCGCCCCGAGCTCTACGTCACCGCCGCCGCATTGGCGTCGGGGCTGTATGTCGTACTGACGCTGGCGGGAGCCTCGCCGGGGCTCGCCGCCTTGGTCGCCGGGTTGACGGGTTTCTCGTTGAGGGGCGCGGCCATCGCGCGCGGGCTAAGCCTTCCGGCCTACGATCGCTGAGGGCCTCGGGACGCGCCTTCGGCTGCGCTCAGCCCTCATCAGCATGAGCGGAAAAAGGTAAGCGCTCATCCCGAGGAACGATTGAACTCGCCGAAATGTCGTCTCGAAGTATTGCCGCATTGCAACAACGTCGCCAAAGAGTCGCCATGACCGACGAATTCTACCGCATCCGCCGCTTGCCGCCCTATGTCTTCGCCGAGGTCAATGCGATGAAGGCCGCGGCGCGCGCCCGCGGCGAAGACATTGTCGATCTTGGCATGGGCAACCCCGACGGGGTACCCCCGCCGCACGTGATCGCCAAGCTCGCCGAGGTCGCCGCCAATCCCAATGCGCACCGTTATTCGGCGTCGAAGGGCATCCCCGGTCTCAGGAAGGCGCAAGCGGCTTATTACCAGCGCCGCTTTGACGTCGCGCTCGATCCCGACAGCGAAGTCATCGTAACCCTCGGCAGCAAGGAAGGCCTCGCCAATCTGGCGCAAGCGATCACCGCGCCGGGCGACGTCGTGCTGACCCCCAATCCGAGTTACCCGATCCACCATTTCGGCTTCATCATCGCCGGGGCGAGCATCCGCTCGATCCCCGCGGTTCCCGGCGCCGATTTTTTCGACCGGCTTGAACGCGCGATTCGCTACACCGTGCCGCGCCCCAAGGTGCTTGTGATCGGCTATCCCTCCAATCCGACCGCCGAGACCGTCGAACTCGCATTCTACGAGCAGCTCGTCGCCTTCGCTCGCGAGGCCGGGCTGTGGATCATTTCCGACCTCGCTTATGCCGAAATCTATTTTGGCGACACGCCGACCCCGTCAATCCTTCAGGTCGAAGGCGCCAAGGAAGTGGCGGTCGAATTTACGTCGCTGTCGAAGACCTATTCGATGGCCGGCTGGCGGATCGGTTTCGCGGTCGGCAACGCCAACCTGATCGGCGCGCTTACCCGCGTAAAGTCCTACCTCGATTATGGCGCTTTCACCCCGATCCAGGCCGCAGCCACCGCCGCGCTAAATGGCCCGCAGGACATCGTCGCCGCCAATCGCGCGCTCTACAAAGGCCGCCGCGACGTGATGGTCAAATGCTTCGGCCGCGCCGGCTGGGACATCCCCGTGCCGATGGCAAGCATGTTCGCCTGGGCCCCGATCCCTGAGCCTTACCGCGATCTCGGGAGCATGGAGTTCGCCAAGCGTCTGCTGATCGAAGCAGGAGTCGCGGTCGCGCCGGGAGTCGGCTTCGGCGAAGAAGGTGAAGGCTATGTCCGCCTCGCCCTTGTCGAAAATGAGCAACGACTCCGCCAGGCGGCGCGTGGTATCAAGAAGATGCTCGGCGCAACATAGTGGGCGAGCGATGCGTCTGCTAAGGTGCCGACCATGAACGCATCGACTCCCGCGTCGCACACCTCGCGCCCCGGCCTCGTCACCGCCGCGGGGGTGGCGATCATCCTGCTCAGCGCAGGCGCGGCGGCGCTGCCGTTTCTCGATCGCATCGCGGGCAATCGCGTGATCGGCATCCTGCTTCTTGCCGCGGGGCTAGTCGAGATGTTCGCTGCGACCTTGCGCGACCAGACCAAAGTTCTCGCGCTCGTCGCGGGCGCGGTGACGACCGCCGCCGGCGCGCTGTTCCTGCTCAACCCCGTGACCCATTTCCTGCCGACGATCAGCATCGTCACCGCGTGGCTGCTGATCCGCGGGCTGATCCTTGGCGTGACTGCGATGCGCGCGCATGGTTCGGTCTGCCGCTGGCTCGCCATTTCGGCGGCGACCGATTTTGCGCTTGGGCTATTGTTGCTCGTCGGCCTGTCGATTTCGACGCTGCTGGTCACTTTATTCGGGGCGATTCCTGAAATGGTCGCGAGCTTCGCGTGGATCTTCGCGATCAGTTTCGTCGTCACCGGCCTGTTGCTGCTCGAAATCGCCAGCTGCGAGCGCGACGCCGCGGCCAACGCATGACCAACCCCGCCTTGCTCACGCCGAGCCCCGAACTCACCCACCTTGCCCAGATCATCCAGCTCGCGGTCGCGCCGGTGTTCCTGCTCGCCGGGATCGGCGCTTTCCTCAACGTCTGCGCCGGGCGCCTTGCGCGGATTGTCGATCGCGCGCGCGCGCTCGAGCCGCGCATCCTCGGCAGCCGAGGGTCGGAGCATGACCGGCTGATCGGCGAGGTTCGCTTGCTCGATCGCCGCATCCGCGTCGTCAACGCCGCGATCTTCACCACGGTGCTGGCCGCGCTGATCATTTCGGCAGTTGTGGTGTTACTGTTTGTGGCCTTCCTCACCGGCTACAGGATCGGCACCGCGGTCGCCTTACTGTTCATCGCGGCAATGATTTTTACTGCGCTGAGCTTCGCCATCTTCCTTTACGAAACCCGCCTCGGCACACGCAGCGTCCGCGTGCGAAGCCATATCCTGGAGCATGAAGCCGACGAGGAAGCCGCCGATTGACCGCGTGCGTCGCGCACCCGGATATGCTCGACAACAGTCACACCGCCGCCTATCGCCCCGGCGAATATTTTCCGCCTCAGGAGCAGCATTTCGCCATGGTCACCGCCTCATCGGTCCTCGACCGCGTCCTCGTCCTCGAAATGGTCCGCGTCACCGAGGCGGCGGCGATTGCCGCGTCGCGCCTGATCGGGCGCGGCGACGAGAAAGCCGCTGATGCGGCGGCGGTCGAAGCGATGCGCGCCGCATTGAACGAGCTGCCGATGGACGGCACCGTGGTGATCGGCGAGGGCGAGCGCGACGAGGCACCGATGCTCTATATCGGCGAAAAGGTCGGATCGGCCCCCAATGGCGGCCCGCGCATCGACATCGCGCTTGACCCGTTGGAAGGCACGACCATCACCGCCAAGGCGGGCGCCAACGCGCTGGCGGTGCTCGCGATCGCCGAGCAGGGCGGGCTGCTCAACGCTCCCGACGTCTATATGGACAAAATCGCGTGCGGCCCCGGCTATGAGGATGGCGTGATTTCGCTCGAGCGCTCGGTGACCGACAATGTGCAGCGCCTCGCCGCGGCCAAGGGTGTCGCCGCCAATGAGATCATCGCCTGCGTACTCGACCGCCCGCGCCACGCGGCGATCATCGCCGAGCTTCGTGGGCTCGGCTGCGGGATCATGCTCATCCCCGACGGCGACGTCGCTGGGGTCATCGCGACCACCAATCCCGACACCGGCGTCGATATTTACATCGGGTCGGGAGGCGCGCCCGAGGGCGTGCTCCCCGCCGCCGCATTGCGTTGCGTCGGGGGACAGATAGAGGGCCGGTTGTTGTTCCGCAATGACGACGAGCGCGGCCGCGCACGGCGCTGGGGGATCGAGGATCTGGACCGAATTTACCGCCTGGAGGACATGGCGGGCGGCGACTGCATCTTCGCCGCCACCGGGGTCACCGACGGCTCGCTGCTGGGCGGGGTCAAGCGGCGCCGCGACGGAACGGTCGAAACCGACAGCATTGTCATGCGCGCCAGCTCCGGCACGGTCCGCAGGGTCAAGGGCGAACATCGCAAGCGCAATGGCTGATCGCCCTCATTGCGGGCCGCTTCAGCCATCCTTTGCACCCGCCCTTGTGACCATCGCCGCGCGCGATAGGGTGGCGCCATGACCAACGACGCCATCACTGCCACGCTCGAGCCCGTCGAGCCCGCCTATTTGAACGCGCTGCGCCTGCGCGCCGCGATCCTGTGGGGGCCATTGTTGATTGGCGCGCTGCTGCTTGACCGACTGGTGCTCGCCAATGCGCCGGTCGCGGGGCTGGCCCCGGTGGTGGTCGGCCTATTCGGCCTCGGCGCGGTCATGGTTGTTCCCAGGCGCGTCTATCGCCGCCTCGGCTATGCCATCGACGCGCGGCTGCTACGGATCGTTCGCGGCTGGCTGTTCCACGCCGACACCCTCGTCCCTCTGGTTCGTGTACAGCATATCGATGTTACCGCGGGACCGGTCGACAAATTGTTCGGCATTGCCACTTTGGTCGTCCACACTGCCGGCACCCACAACAGCATCGTCACCTTGCCCGGCCTGTCGCCGGCGCGCGCCGCCGGCATCCGCGAAGCGATTCGGTCCGAAATCCGCGCCGACTCCGAATGAACGAGGCCGCCACCCTCCCCGCCGACAACCCAGCGCTCGGCCCGCCTGAGCGGCTTCATCCCTTGTTCCTGCTGACCGGCCTCGGCAAGTCGCTGCGCGCGGCATGGGGCCTGGTCGCGGGCGGCGCGGTCCTGGCGGCGCAGGGGCGCTGGTGGCTGGTCGCGATCATATGCGTGGGCTTCGTCGTGGTGTCGATTGGCGGTTTGCTGCTTAAATGGCTCAAGCTCGAATATCGCGTCGGGGCGCACGAATTGCGGATCGACAGCGGTTTCCTCAACCGCACCAGCCGCGCCATCCCGTTCGACCGGGTGACCGACATCGATCTTGAACAAGGCCCGCTCCACCGCCTGTTCAGCCTCGCCCGGGTGCGGCTCGAAACCGGCGCGTCGGCTGGGGCGAAGAATGAGGATGGCGTGCTCGACGCCATTTCGCTCGCCCGCGCCGAGGCGCTGCGCGACCATATCCGCGCGCGACACGCCCGTCCCGCCGCGGCTCCGGTCGATGCGCGGGACGCGCCGCCGGCCTTATTCGCGATGGGCACGCGCCGCGTCATCACCGCCGGGCTATTCAACTTTTCGCTGGCGGTCCTCGCCGGCCTGTTCGGGATCAGCCAGACGGTCGGCGACGTGATCGGCTTCGACCCGTTCCGCCGCTCCTTCTGGCGCGCCGCGCTCGACCGGTATGAGCCGCTGCAGGCGCTGCTCATGGCGCACCAATTCATTGCCGTGATCGGCGGCACGCTGGTGCTGGTCGTAATCGGGATCGGCACCGGAATCCTCCGCACCGTCCTGCGCGAGCATGGCTTCCGCCTCGACCGCAGCGACACTGGCCTGCGCCGCCGCCGCGGACTGCTGACGCTGACCGACGTGTCGATCCCGGCCAAGCGAGTCCAGGCGGCGATCCTCGTCAGTGGCCCGATCCGCCGCACGTTCAACTGGTGCCAGCTCAAGCTGCAGAGCCTCGCGAAGGACGGCGCCAAGGGCGACCATGTCGTAGCCCCGCTGGCCCGTCCGGATGAAGCGGCGGCGATCCTCGCCTCGCTCGGCTGGCGCTCCGGCCCCGCCGCCGATCGCTGGCGGCCAGTGTCAAAAGCCTATGTCAGCAGTTTCGCGGCGATGATGGCGCCGGTGCTGGTCGTCGCGCTCGGTGCGATCGCTTTGTTCGGCCCGATCGTCCTGCTGTGGGTGGCCGCTGCGGGGGCCGCCGTCGCCATCCGCTGGTTTGCGTGGCGCCACACTCGCTTCGCCTTGGCCGACGGATCGCTGTTCATCGACACCGGCTGGTGGCGGCAGCGCCGGGCGATCGTCCCGACCCGCAAAATCCAGACCATCGACCTGACCGAAAGCTTCTGGAGCCGCGCCTTCGGGGTTTGCGCGCTGCGCCTCGGCGTCGCCGGGGGCAGCGGTTTCGCCGCGCACCATATCCCCGCGCTGACCCGCGCCGACGCCGAGGCGCTGCGCGCTTTATTGGTCGATGCGTCATGACCGCAGCCTTCGCCTGCGGCGTCGAGCGGAGCCTCAGTGGCCAGCCGTGGCGCGCGCGCCGCGACGCCGACGACAGCCTGGGCCATGACCTCGTCGACCAATTGCTGCTCGCGCGCGGGGTCCCGGCGGGCGACCTTGCCCGCCACCGCGCACCGACCCTGCGTCACTTCCTCCCCGATCCGTCAGTGTTCGCCGACATGGACAAGGCCGCGGCGCGGCTCGCCGATGCAGTCGAGGGCGGCGAGACGATCGCCATCTTCGGCGATTATGACGTCGATGGCGCGACTTCGGCGGCGCTGTTGACACTGCTGCTGCGGCGGCTTGGGGGCCATCCGATGGTCTATATCCCCGACCGCTTGATGGAAGGCTATGGCCCGAGCGGCAAGGCGCTGGTCGAATTGAAGGAGCGCGGCGCGAGCCTCGCGATCACCGTCGATTGTGGCGCGCAGGCATTTGAGGCGCTAGCCGAAGCTGCCGCGGCGGGGCTTGAGGTGATCGTTTGCGACCATCATCAATGCAGCTCCGCGCTGCCCATCGCGATCGCGCTGATCAACCCCAACCGCCTAGACGAGAGCGACGAGGGCGCGGCGCACGGCCATCTCGCCGCAGTCGGAATGGCTTTCCTGCTCGGTGTCGCGCTGCTGCGCGAACTTCGCCATCGCGGGCGTTTCAGCGAAGCGTCGCCCGAACCCGAGATCATCGATTTGCTCGACCTCGTCGCGCTCGGCACCGTCGCCGATGTCGCCAAGCTCAAGTCGCTCAACCGCGCCTTTGTCACCCAAGGGCTCAAGGTGATGAGCCAGCGCCGCAACCTCGGGCTGGTCGCGCTGGCCGAGGCGGCGCGGCTGGTCAAGCCGCCGTCGTGCCGCGACCTCGGCTTCGCGCTTGGCCCGCGGATCAATGCCGGGGGCCGCGTCGGCAAATCCGACCTTGGCGTCCGCTTGCTGACCTCGACCGACCCCGAGGAGGCACGCACTATCGCCGCCGAGCTCGACCGGCTTAACGAGGAACGCCGCGCGATCGAGACGATCGTCACCGAACAAGCGAGCGAACAGGCCGCCCCCCAAGCCTACCACCCTTTGATCATCGTCGCGGGCGCGGGCTGGCATGCGGGCGTGGTCGGGATCGTCGCGAGCCGGTTGAAAGAGCGTTTCGGGCGCCCGGCGCTGGTCATCGCGCTCGAAGCGGATGGCGTCGGCAAGGGCTCGGGACGCTCGATCAGCGGAGTCGATCTTGGCGCCGCGATTCTCGCCGCCAAGGACAGCGGGTTGCTGATCGCTGGGGGCGGTCATGCGATGGCCGCGGGAGTGACCATCGCCCCGGGGGGTGTCGAGCCGTTGCGCGCCTTTCTCCACGATCGCCTCGCCGCCACGATCGAGTCCGCGCGTGATGGCCGCGCGCTGCTGCTCGACGCCTTGGTCGCGCCGGGCGGGGTCGCCGCGAGCCTGTGCGATGCGCTCGACGAGGCCGGACCCTATGGCGCCGGCTGGCCCGC
>JBKJTQ010000271.1:0-4089 GCA_046589895.1 Sphingomicrobium sp. | reverse complement strand
CTTTACGAAAGATAGGCCGGAAAATTACCGGTGGGAACACAGTGGAACAATTACGGGCATCAGCAGGTATTTCCAAGAAATAGCCACTTCCCAGTTTGTCTTATTTTATGAAAGCTTTTGGCCGTTTGTCTGGGAGAATGCCTCGCATAACCGCAAAAATATCAGTCCTGTTTGGTCATTTGCCCGTGTAGTCAGAAACGCATGCGTTCACGGCGGCAAAATCAGTATAGATGATCCGCACTTCGATCAGGTAGCTTGGTGCGGCGTCACTTTCGGAACAGAAAGCAATGGAAAGAGGTTAAGTGACAACATGCTCTTTCCCGACTTTCTTCTCCTAATGATTTGGATGGAAACAGCACTACACGACCTCGATTACAAAGAAATCAGACGGTTCTAACAGTAGCGGTATAGATACTGAGAACTATCTCTCTGGCTCGCTCGCTCGACACGCATTCAGTCTCCAAATCGCCAACCGCGCGAAACGCTCGCATCCCCGCCTGAATCATCTCCTCAGTTATGCCAGTCTCACCCGGTTGGTGAGCGCCGACCTGTCGGCATGAATCGTGCGACATTTCAGCGTTCTACGTCAGGTATATAAATGCCGGTGACGATCGGCAATGGCACAAATATATGTCCTACAGCAATCCATATAGGTTATGTCGTCGCGACTCGGAAGGAGCGCGACCAATGAACGGCAACTCGAATGTGGACCATTTGCTCGACCAACTGGTCGAGCGCGAAGGCGAGTTTATCGATCATCCCGCCGATCGCGGCGGCGCGACCTGTTATGGCGTGAGCGAGGCAGTGGCGCGCGCGCATGGCTATCGCGGGACGATGCGCGCGCTTCCGCGTGACGAGGCGCTCGCCATCTATCGACGCCTCTACTGGCTCCGTCCGCGCTTCGACCAGGTCGCGGCGCGCGCGGCGCGGATCGCCGCCGAATTGTTCGACACCGGGGTCAATATGGGGCCTGCGGTCGCCGCGACCTTCCTCCAGCGCGCGCTTACCGCGCTCAACCGAAGCGGCAAGGACTTCGCCGATCTGGTTCCTGATGGCCGTATCGGACCAAACTCTCTGGCGGCGCTCGACGCCTTTCTGGCGTTCCGTGGACAGCGCGGTGGGGAGACCGTGCTGCTCCGCGCGCTCGAAGCGCTGCAAGGCGAACGCTACCTCCGCCTCGCCGAACGCCGTCCCGCCAATGAAGCGTTCCTTTATGGCTGGCTCGCCAACCGAATTGGCACGATGTGAGAGGCTGAATTGGTAGCCCTCCCGGAGACTTTAGTGACTTTATGACCGTAAGGAGACACAAATGGCCATCTTCGACGCGATGATCGCGCCCCTGTCGAAGCTGCTCGACAAGCTCATCCCCGACCCGGAGGCGCGCGACCGCGCCAAGCTCAAGTTGATCCAGCTTCAGGGCGACCAGGAAGCTGCCACGATCGCGGTCCAGATGCAGGCGATCGTCGCCGAGGCGCAGTCGAACGATCCGTGGACCAGCCGCGCCCGCCCGTCGTTCCTTTACATGATGTATATGCTGATCCTGTGGTCGATCCCGATGGGGCTGATCGCCGCCGCCGACCCGCGCATGGCGGCAGGGATCGCCAATGGCATGACCGCCTATCTGCGCGGCATTCCCGAGGAGCTCTACGCTTTGTTCGGCACCGGCTACCTCGGCTACACCGCGGCGCGGACGTGGGGCAAGGTCAAGGGCGTCGAGAAATAGAAAGCCGGGCCACCGATCGGTGGCCCGGCCGCATGAGGGTCAGAAGCGGTACGACGCGGTCAGCGACGCACTGTGGGTCTTGAAGCGATCGTCCGAACGGCGGAACTGGGTCCCGTTGGGATTGCCGAGCACGAACGGGTTGGTCGCCGGGCTCGTGCCGCGCGTCACGTCGATGCGAAAATCGTCGTCCTTGACGTTGGTGAACAGATAGAGCGCGCCGAGAGCGAGCGGACCAACGCGAGTCTCAAAGCCGCCACCGACGCGATAGCCGTTCTTATTGTCGCTGCTGTTTCGGGTAGCAAAAGCATTGGCGGTATTGCTGGTCTCGAATTCACTGCGCACCTTGGCGCGGACGATTCCGGCGGTGACGTAAGGAAGCGTTCCTTGCAGATCGACGCCCAGGCGAGCGCGGACGCCAAACGTGCCGCGCATTTCGCGCGACAGATAATAGTTAGCGGGGGTGCTCGAAAAGGCGGTGACGCTGTTTTCGCCCTTCGAGCGACCATATTCGACGAGGCCGCCGACGACGATCTGTCCGAACTGATAGTCGGCCCCGGCATGGACGGCATAATCGAGCCCATCATCATCGGTTTCGCATCCATCGCGTGCCACTGCGCTGCGCGGGTCGCCATTGCAGAAGCCAGGCAAAAAGGCGTTGGCGCCACTGGCAGTGGTCACGATGTCGCCAAACTGTCCGTCCAGATTGCGGTCGAACAACACTCTTGAGCCAGTGTCGAGCGGGGTCGCGACATAGCCGACACGGCCACCGACATAGAAGCCGGTCCAGTTAGGGGCGGTCTGGGCAGCGGCGGGAGCCGCCATCGCAACGACCGCGGCGGCGCCAAGCAACAAACAACGTAACATAGACTATCTCCTAAATTTGACCGGGAACATTCAATTGCTGGCAGGTACGCGCCAGCATGTTTTTGGATGCGCCGTCGTTGCATTGGACCGCGAAGTGTGGCGTTCTTGCACTAGCTCCCATCTCGTCATTCCCGAGCAAGCGGGGACCCATCTCGCGCCGATCGAGTTTGGAGATTGGTTCGCGCTGTCGCGAAACCGACGGGAGAGCAGCATCGTGCCGCGAAATCGACGAATCGCACTCAAGATCGGCGGCGCCGTGCTCGGGCTGATCGCGCTCGCCGGGTGCAGCGCCGCTGGGCTGCTCAACGGAGTCAGCCGGGTCAGCGGCGATGGCGGCACGCGGCTCGCGGTGCGTGGCGCGGCATATGGCCCGCTTTCGCGCAACAGGCTCGACGTATGGGTTCCCGCGCGGCGTTCGACGACCCCGCTCCCGGTGGTGATCTTCTTCTACGGCGGGGGATGGGTGGCGGGGGATCGCGGCGATTATGGCTTTGCCGGCCGCGCCTTCGCGGCACAGGGTTTCGTCGCGATCGTCGCCGATTATCGCCTTGTCCCTGAGGTCCGCTTCCCGGCGTTCCTCGAGGACGGCGCGATGGCGGTCAAATGGGCGCGCGACCATGTCGCTTCCTACGGCGGCGATCCCGAGCGGATTAACCTGTCGGGGCATTCGGCGGGCGCTTATGAGGCGGCGATGCTGAGCCTCGACCCGCGCTACTTCCGCGCCGTCGGGGTCAATCCCAAGATCGTCCGCGCTGTCGCGCTGCTGTCCACGCCGGCCGATTTCTACCCGTTCACCGAAATTCGCGGACGCGACGCGCTCGGCGCCTGGCCGAAACCGCTCGAAACCCAGCCGATAACATTCGCGCGGGCCGACGCGCCTCCGATGCTGTTGATGCACGGCACCGCGGATACGGTGGTTCGCCCCTATAACAGCGAGCGGCTGGCGGCGAAGCTGACCGCGCTCGGCGCCCCGGTCGAGCTTCGGTTATACCCGGGGAAGAGCCACATCGACCTGGTCAAATCGCTCTCCCCAACCTTCCGCCGCTCGACCCCCGCGCTCGCCGACAGCGTCGCCTTCCTCAGCGCCAACAGCCGATGAGCCAACGCGTCATGAAAGCCGAGCGGCTGTCGGCCTTCACCGACGGGGTACTCGCGATTGTCCTGACGATCATGGTACTCGAACTGCCAGTGCCACACGGCGCGGGGGAACAGGCGCTGCGCCCCTTGTGGCCGTTGCTCGGCGCTTATGCGCTGAGCTTCGTCAACATCGGCATCTTCTGGAACAACCACCATCATCTGATGCACCTGGTGCGCAAGGTCGACGGGCGGGTGCTATGGGCCAATCTGTTCCTCCTGTTCTGGCTCAGCCTGGTCCCGTTCGTGATCCGCTGGGTGGGCGAGACCGCGATCAGCGACGTCACCGTCGCGGCTTATGGCATGGTGCTCCTGATGGCGTCATTGTCCTATTTGCTGGTCGAGCATGCGATCAGCGCCGCGGCCCA
>JBKJTQ010000100.1:0-2536 GCA_046589895.1 Sphingomicrobium sp. | reverse complement strand
TGTTCCAGCGCCCATCCCATCAGCTTGGTTTCCAGCAATGCCAGCCGCCCCTTAAGGCAATAGGTCCGCGACCCCGATACCTTGACGATCCGGCTCAGCTCGGCCCAGTCATTCTTTTCGATCAGCGCGGCATGGTCGATCGGATCGAAGTCGAACCGCGGCCTCTTGCCCTCGGTACGGATGACGACGTTGCTGTCCTCGTTCGGCCCGACCGGCGCGCCCTCCCACGGGATCCCCGGAAGCTTGAGCATCATCTCCTTCAGTTCTGGCTCAGCGCGTTCGAGTTCCTCCTTGTAACGGAGAGCATGCTCGACGGCCGCTTTAACCTCCTTCGCTAGCGCCGGGCGCACCTCGACCGCCGCGAGCGGAAATTCTTTGCTGAGTCGCTTCCGGATTGATTGGTAGTTTTCTAGGTGCTGCCTCGTCTCACGTACCCTGGCTTCCAGCGCGAGCAGCGCATCGAGATCGACAGCCACCCCTTTGTCGCGAATCGCGCGTTCGACCGCGGCGCGGTCCGACTTGATCTGGTCCATGCTCAACATGATTGCCGCAGTGCGTCAAAGAAGGGGCCTCTGGCAAGCGGGAGCGAAGGCTAGGTCATTTGAACGAGGCGCTTAGCGTCAGTGCCGCGACATGGTCGACCGTATCGTCTCCCTCGCGGACGAAGCCATATTGATTGAGGTAGCCGACCTCGGCGCCGATCCTGCGGTTGAGCGGCACGTTGACGCCGGCAAAGTTGCGCATTCGGTCCACTCCCTGCACGCGCTGGAAGGTGGTGGTGTTGAGATTGATGAACGTTTCGTTGCTCACCACCAAGGCAAGCTTGTTTCGCACCGGAAGCGAGAATTTGGCATGGGGCCGCAGCCGCCAGGCCGGACCCGAAGTGCCTTCGCGCCAACGCTCCTCGAGCCGCATGCGGCCGCTGACCGTCCCTCGCCCGATCTTGAGCGCATTGTCGACGCTGACCTGTTGCCGGAAGCGTCGCTCGAGCACGGCGAAATTTCCGGCGGAATAGTTTGGGGCATGCGTGTAGCCGAGCCACAGCGTGACCTTCTTGCCAAAGCGGTAGCCGAGCATGGAGTTGCTCTCGACTTCGTAGAGGCCGTTGCGATTGTCGCTGAAGCGTGTCGTGACTTCCTGCGAGATGCGCAACCGGGTAGCAAAGTCAGCGGTGATGTTTCCGGTCAGCCACAGCTGACTGTCGCTGCTCGCCAAGGCGGGGGCGGGACAGACCGCGACGATTGCCGCGGCGCAAACCACCGCGACGTTCAGTTTACGATAACTGGTCATCAAGAGAATCAAGTCAGTTCGGCGCATGCGTCAACCTTCTTCTATGGGGTGTTTCAATCTTGCAAACTGGCGATCCGCGCGCGCTCTCTGACAATTTGGCATCAAACTGTACAATGAATTGATCGGATGACTATCCCGGTTGCTTGGATCGTCTACTCCACGACTGCGCACATCATCTGAACCGAGCGATTTATGTCGCCTACCGCAACAACCGCCACCCCGCCGGCAAAAAATCCGTCGACATGTAGAAATAGAAATTGCAGCGCGTATTGCGCCCGCCGCTGCCACCCTTGGTGATCCCGAACGCAACGTCGCCGCTGAACACCGGGCCGCCGCTGTCTCCGCCGCGGCAGTCGCGGGTTCGCACCGTCACCCAGGTCGGCGCGCACGCCCCGCCGCACAGCTCACCCGGGGGCGCGAACTGGGTCAGCTCGACCTCGGCACAGCTATAGCCGCTGCTCTCGCCATAATGGCACAGCCATTCGCCCGCGCGCGTGCTCAGTCGCGACCGCATTCCGGCCAGCGTCCGCAGCGCGCCCAGGCGGCGATCGGCGTAGAATAAAGGTTCTTGTCTGATCGGGCTGAGATTGACCTGCACGTCCTGCGTCCGGGCGCCCCACTGCCCGGCAAAGGCGAGCGGAACCGTTCCCCCGTCAGGGTCCTGAAACACCACTTCGTCGGGGCAGTGCGCCGCAGTGGCGATCCCGGTCCGCGTCCCGTCGGTAACCGCAAAGCCGGTGGTACAGGCGTAGCGCTTGCCATCGAGCTCATGCACCCCCTCGATCCGCGCTCCCCCCGCGAGCGCGAAATTGACCGTCGGGCGATCGGCGAGGTCGAAGCGGACCTTGACCCCGGTCAGCGCTTCGGCCTGGTGCCGGATCACCGCCAAGTCGACCCGCGCCGCATCGACCGCGGCGACTAGGATCACCAACTCGCCGCTGCGTGGATCTAGCCCCATCCCGCGCGCTCTCGGCAGCAGCGCGACAAGTTCGGGCCCGCGTTGGAGCATCGCCCGAACGACATCGTCGCCTGTCGCGGCGGCGCCGGTCCGGAACCACACCGGCACGGAGACTCCCTCCACGGATATGCTCGTGCTGGGCACCGGCGTCGCCCCGGTCAGCAGCACCACGATCCGCAGGGCGGGCTGGTGATCGATCGAAATCCCGACCAGCCGCTCGCGATACGTCTGGCGGATACGGTCGGTGAACGCGGCGCTTGCCTGCAATGCGCGCAGGCGAAGCGCGGC
>JBKJTQ010000075.1:0-9419 GCA_046589895.1 Sphingomicrobium sp. | reverse complement strand
GGCTCTTAAGCAGCGCGCCGGTGGTATCGATCATCCCCGCGGTTGTAGTGTTGAGCGCGCTGACCTGTTCAAGCACGAGGCGCTGGTTGGTCATCGCCTGTGCGACCGTGACCGCGGTGCGCAGCGCGGCGACGGTGGTGGTCGAGGCGCGATCGACGCCCTTGACCAGCTCGACATTGTTTTTCTTGACCAGGTCGAGCGCGAGATAGCCTTGGACGGTGACCGCCATCTGGGTCAGCAGGTCGGTGGTCCGCTGGCGGGTGTAAAACAGTGCAGTCTCGCGGATTGCCTTGGCCTTGGCGGGCTCGATCGCGTCGAGCTCATTGGCCTTGTCCTCAAGGCTCTTGTCGAGCTGCTTCGAGATATGGATCATCTGCTCAAGCTTGTGCATTGTCTTCCACAGCCCGGCGCGCTCGGTATCGATCGCGGCATTATCCATCAGCAATTCGTCCTTGCCCGCGCCGAGGCGTGAGAGGATCGCCGAGATATGCGTCTGGCTGCTGCGATAGCCATCGAAATAATTGTTGATGCGGTTGCCGAACGGAATGATGCCAAGGAACTTGCGCTTGGTCAGCATCTTGCCGTTGGCCGACGGGTCGAGCTTTTCGACCGTGCGGCGAAGCTCGGTCAAATCGGCGCCGATCCCGGTGTCGGCGTCGATCGCTTTCACCGGGCGGTCGAGGAAGCGATTAGACGCCCCCGCGGCTTCGGCGATTTCCTTGCGCCCCATTGCGGTCAGCTGATCAACCTTCTTGCCGAAATCGGGGCTGTTGGCGTCGAGCGCGGCAAGCTCATCGACGAATTTTGCGACTTTGTCGTCGAGCTCGCTGGTCTCTTCGGTCTTGAGCGGGACCAGCCCCGAGGCCTGGGCAGCAGGCAAAGGCTGAAGCGCCTCGGGCGCCTCAAGCTTGATCTTGGTCGCGGTCGCCGGATCAGTGGCCATGTTTTCGTCCCTTTCGTCCCCAGATGCGCCTTAGGTGGACGCGGTGCCGCGCCCGCGCAAGAGGCTTTGCTGTATTATAGAACTAAGACGCAGGGCTTCAAGGGCAGGCGGACGAACATGGCGAGCGCGGCATTAACCAGTGTCGTGCACGGCTCGCTTACCTTGTCCGCGCTACAGCAAGGCAACCGGGAAAAGCGATAGGGATGGCAATGATCAGGCAGGCGTTTAAACGACTGTGGAACGACAAGCGCGGCAACGCGCTGATCCTGGCGGGCGCGGCAATGCCGCTGGTCGTCGGGTCGGCCGGGCTTGCTACCGACACGATCCAGTGGACGCTCGCCAAGCGCCAATTGCAGCGCGCCGCTGACTCAGCGGCGATGGCAGGCGTTTATGCCAAGGTCGACGATCAGTCGGCGAGCGACGCGGTCGACAAGGACCTGACCTACAACCACACCACCGGTCAGAGCTTGACCCAAAAGCTCGTCACCGAGCCTACCGTTGCATCCTATACCCAGGTGGTGCGCGTCCAACTCGCGATCACCGCGCGAGCCAGCTTCACTTCGATGTTCATACCGACGGCGCCGACGATCACCGCGATCGCGATGGCGGCGATCGCCCCGGCAGGAAAATATTGCGTCGTCAGCCTGGAAGATTCGGGCGCGTCGGGGATTGTCGACAGCGGCAATGCGACGCTCGATCTCGGCTGCGGGATGATCACCAATTCGACCTCTCTCAACGCCGCGATCGCAACCGGTTCGGCATCGGTCAGAGCGACCCCCGTCGCAGCGGTCGGCGGCATTCAGTCGGCCCGTCAGTGGGGGACGTCGACACTGTTGCCGTTCACCGTCGCCCAGCCCGATCCTTATGCGACCGTGATGCCGACCCCGCCCCCGACCTGCGCCAACGCCGATCCGAAAATAGGGCCAGCCGGTAGCACCCCGCTTTCGCCTGGATGCTACAAGGGTCTGACCATCAATGGTCCGGTGACGCTCAATCCGGGTGTTTATTACATCGATGGCGGCAATTCCAGCAATCCCAACGGCTTCGATATTGGCGCACAGGCGAATGTTGACGGCACCGGGGGAGTTACGATCGTGCTGACCAATGTCGATCCGGCATCAGACAAGATCGGCAACTTGAAAATCAATGGTGACGCCCAGGTGCAGCTCACGGCTCCGGCGACCGGCCCCTATGCTGGGATCGCAATCTATCAGGATCGGCGCGCCCCCAACGACACCAGCGGGAGCAGTCCCAACCTCGTCAATGGCAATTCCAATTCGAAGTTCGATGGCGCCTTTTACTTCCCCAACCAGCAGGTCGGCTTCAACGGCAATAGCGGGTTGCATACCGATTGCTTCCAGCTGGTCGCGCGCCGTGTCGAGTTCAGAGGCAATATGACAATCAGCAACAGTTGCAGCGGTCGCCCGTCAAAGCCCTATGATGGCAAACACGTCAGGCTGATCGGATGATCGCGTTATTGACCCGCCTTCGCGACGACGCGGGCGGCACCGCGATCACGGAACTTGCGATCGTGGCGCCGATCCTGGCCACCATGTTGGTCGGGATGACCGACCTTGCGCGCGGCTATTCGACCAAGCTTCAGCTCGAGCAGGCCGGGCAGCGCTCGATCGAGAAGATCATGCAGACGAGCTTCGATACGACCGCGACCGCCGCCATCAAGACCGAGGCCGCGAATACCGCGGATGTTCCCGAAAGCGCGGTGACGGTTATTTACTGGCGCGAATGCCGCAACGGTAGCGGTCCATGGATCAGGCAGACCGGCGGCAGCATGGACGACGCATATAATGGCGTATGTGCGGCCGGCGAGAATTATGCGCGCTATATCTCGGTGTCGATTTCCAAGGTTTACACGCCGATGTTCGCGATGAAGTTCCTCGGCGCCAATGACAATGGAACCTACACTATCCTCGGCAAATCAGGAGTGCGCGTGCAATGATGCGGCGGTTGTGGAAGGATGAGAGCGGAGCGGCGGTCATCGAGATGGCGTTCACCCTGCCGATCCTGATCCTGTTCCTGTGGGGGATTTTCCAGGTCGGCATCGCCTTTCAGGCGAGCGCGGGGATGCAAAATGCGCTCGGCGAAGGCGCGCGCATGGCGACGCTCTACCCCAAGCCGGCCAATGCCGACATCACTGCAAAGATCAACAGCAAGGTCTTCGGGACGGGAATCGGCACCTTCGCGCCTGCGGCGATCGTCGATGGAACGGGATATAAGGATTTGAGCGTTAGCTTCACGATGACCCCCAATTTCCTGTTCTTTAACGGCCCGGCGATCCAGCTGACGCGCGACAAACGCGTTTATACTTCGAGCTAGGCGCGCGCCGTCCGAGCCGCGAAGAAGGACGTGATCGCTCCCCTGACTTCATCCGAGGTCAGGCGTTCGCCGAAATGGCCGTTCTCCAATTCCATCCGCTCAATCACTTCGGCGCGGTCCGAGCGGCGCAGCAGCGCCTGCGTCATGCGCATTGCTTGGGCGGGTTTGGCGAGCAGCGCGGCGACCATCTTGTCGAGCGCGCCGCCCAGCTCGCCCTTGGCGACGACATGGCTCGCAAGCCCCATCGCCAGCGCCTGACCGGCGTCGAACGGCTCGCCGAGCAGGATGTGTCGCGCGGCGGCGCGGCGGCCCGACAAGCGCGGCATGATCAGCGAGCTCGCCGCCTCGGGCACCAGCCCAAGATCGACGAACGGCATGATGAAGCGGCTGCCCTGCTCGGCGAGCACGAGGTCGCAGTGGAACAGCATAGTCGTGCCAATGCCGACGACATTGCCATGCACCGCGGCGACTAGCGGGACCTCATTGTTGGCGAGCGCGCGCAGCACGCGCCACACCGGGACATCGATGTCGCTACCCGGCGCGGGCATTTCAGCCATGAAATCGGCAAGGTCGTTGCCGGCGGTGAAATCCTCGCCTTGCCCCTCGATCGTGATGACGCGGGTCGCGGGGTCGCTTGCAACTCCTTCGATCGCGTCCGCGAGCGCGGCATACATGGCGACGGTAATCGCGTTGCGCCGCTCGGGGCGAGCAAAGGTAAGCGAGAGGACGGCGTCGCGTCGTTCGATTAAAATATGTTCACTCATCATCGCCTCGCGCGCTGGAATCGGGTGACCTTGTGTGGCCTAGCCGCTAGGCAAGCGCAAATAAGCGCCAAGCCGAGGACGAACCGACCATGAAATTCTTCGCCGACACCGCCGACATCGCCGACATCCGCGCGCTCGCCGACAGCGGGCTGCTCGACGGAGTCACCACCAACCCCTCGCTGATCGCGAAATCGGGGCGCGACTTCATCGAAGTGGTGCGCGAGATTGCCGCGATCTGCCCCGGGCCGATTTCGGCCGAAGTGGTCGCGCTTGACCATGCAACGATGATGAAAGAGGCGGCAGTGCTGCGCAAGATCGCCGCTAATATCGCGATCAAGGTGCCGCTCACCCCCGATGGCCTCAAGACCTGCAAGGCGCTCACCGACGACGGGGCGATGGTCAATGTGACTTTGTGCTTCTCGGCCAATCAGGCGCTTCTCGCGGCCAAGGCGGGGGCGAGCTTCATCTCGCCGTTCGTCGGGCGTCACGACGACATCGGCTATCCGGGAATGGAGCTGATCGCCGACATCCGCCTGATCTACGACAATTATGATTTTCGCACCGAAATCCTCGTCGCCAGCGTCCGCAGCCCGATCCACGTCCACGACGCCGCCAAGATCGGTGCCGACGTGATGACCGCGCCGCCGTCAGTCATCTGGCAGATGTTCAAGCATCCGCTGACCGACAAGGGCATCGAGGGTTTCCTCAAGGATTGGCAAGCCACCGGCCAGACGATCGGCTGATGCGCGGATCGGGGAACGCGGATCGGCGGGGACGCCACACCGTAAATTAACCCTGCGCTGGCAAGACTCGGCATCATGGGACAGGTGATCCAGTTCGAAGAGCGTGCGGTGGCGACGCTGCGCGAGCGGTTGGGGCAGGCCGAATCGGCGCGTGCCGATCTTGCCGCCTTCGCGCGTGGGCATTCGGGCGCGGTGGCGACCATCCATTTGGCGGTGATCGCGGCGTTCGAGGCCGATGATTTCGATGCGCTCGCCGCGGTCGTCACACGCGACTGGCCGGCCATGCTCGGACTCGATTGCGTCGCAATGGCGCTGCTGATCGGCGATGAGGGTTTTCGCATCGATGTGGACGGTGTTAGCCGGTGCGAGGCCGCGCTGATCTCGCGCGCTGCGGGGCAGGCCGGCGAAGTCGCGCTTCGCACGGTCCAGCGCGGTCACCCCTTGTTCGGCCAGGCCGCAGCCGGGATTCGCGCTGAAGCCTTGGTCGCGCTCGACGGCGCGCCGCCTTATCCGCGCGGATTGTTGCTGCTTGGCCAGGCGGGGGCGGTCGCCGAAGGGTCGGATCAGGGTAGCTTATTGTTGCAGTTCCTTGGCGCCTCGCTCAGCGCTATGCTGCGCCGGTGGGCGAGGGACAGCTAGACCAAACGAACCAGGACCCGGCGAGCGCGCTTGTCGCGCGCTGGTCGCGTCACCTCGCTTTCGACCGTCGTCGCTCGGCGCATACTGTTCGCGCCTATGTCGCCACCGCGCATCGGCTGATCGCCTTTCTTAGCCGCCATCGCGGCGAGGCGATCGGTCGCTATGGGCTGATCAACCTTGCCGCGGTCGACCTGCGCGCCTTCCTTGCCGATCGTCGCGGTGACGGGATCGGGCCGTCGTCGGCGGCGCGCGAAATGTCGGCGGTGCGCGCCTTCCTCCGCTTCGCCGCCGAAGAGGAAGGCAATTTGCCGCAGCTTCCACGCACCCGCTCACCCAAACGCCCGCGCACCTTGCCGCGACCCGCCAGCCCGGCCGATGCGCTCGCGCTCGTCGAACAGGTCGGCGATGGCGCGACGCTGCCGTGGGTCGGCGCGCGCGATCTGGCGATCCTGCTATTGCTCTACGGGTCCGGGCTGCGGGTGAGCGAGGCGTTGTCGCTTAGAGCGCGCGTGCTTCCGTTGGGGCAGGCCTTGCGGGTCACCGGTAAGCGCAACAAGACGCGGATCGTCCCGATCCTGCCTGCAGTGCGCGATGCCGTCGCGGCTTATGTCGAGTCATGCCCGTGGCCAATGGCGGGCGATGTTCCGCTGTTCGTCGGGGTCAAGGGCGGATCGCTCAACCCCGACCTTGTGCGCCGTGCGGTGCGGGTGGCGCGCGTCTCGCTCGGGCTGGCCGACAGCGTCACGCCGCACGCGCTTCGCCACAGCTTCGCGACTCATCTTCTCGCCGGAGGCGCCGATCTTCGCTCGCTTCAGGAATTGCTCGGTCATGCGAGCCTGTCATCGACCCAGATTTACACCGAGGTCGACGCCGCGCGCTTGCTCGACGTCTATCGCCACGCGCATCCTAGAGCGAAGTAAGATGGGCTAGAGCGACTTGAGGTCGGGGTCGCCTTCGGTGGGATCGATATCGCGGTGGGTCCACACGCGATAAAGGTAACCGGCCACTAGCACGACCATGATTGCGTTCGACGCGGGGCCGAGCAAATCGTCGATCTGGTCGTAGCGCTCGCCAAGCTTGAAGCCGGCGAAGGCGAGCAGTGCGGTCCACCCGGCGGTCCCGACGGTCGAGGCGATTAAAAAGGTCTTGAAGCGCATCTTGAGCAGCCCGGCGGGGACCGAGACGAGGCTGCGCACCGTGGGCAGCATGCGGCCGAGAAAGACGAAAAACGTGCCATGCCGGGCGAACCAGTGCTCGGCGCGCAGAACCTCGCCCCAGCTCATCGTGATCCAACGGCCCCAGCGCAGGATGATCGGCTTCAACCGCATGATCCCGAGCGCGCGCGCGGCAAGATACCAGAGGATATTGCCGAGCATCGCGCCGGTCGTCCCGGCGGCAATCACCCAGCCGAGACTGAGCTTGCCCTGCCCCGCGGCGACCCCGGCGATCGACATGATTACTTCGGACGGGATCGGCGGAAAGACAGTCTCGAGGAACATTAGGAAGCCGACGCCAAGGTAACCCGATTGCTCGATCAGGCGGACGATCCAGTCGCTCACCTTGCCGCGACCTTGGCTTCGATCGCATCCCAGATCATGCCCGGCGTGTCGGTCCCGTTAAAGGCGTCGATCGCGACGATTCCGGTCGGCGAGGTGACGTTGATTTCGGTCAACATCCCGCCAATTACGTCGATCCCGACGAACAGCAGCCCGCGCGCCTTCAACTCGGGACCGAGCGCGGCGCAAACTTCGCGCTCGCGGGCCGTGAGTTCGGTGGCGTGGGCTTTTCCACCCGCCGCGAGGTTCGAGCGGATTTCGCCCGCGCTCGGCTTGCGGTTGATCGCGCCCGCAATCTCACCATCGACCAGCACGATGCGCTTGTCACCCTCGGCGACGGCAGGAAGGAAGGCTTGCGCGATATAGGGTTCGCGCCACACGCTTTCGAACAATTCGGCGAGCGCGGCGAGATTGCTGCCTTCGCGCCCGATGCGGAACACCGCCGCGCCGGCATTGCCGTGAAGCGGCTTGACCACGATCTCGCCGTGGCGGGCGTGGAACGCCTTCAACTCGGGCAGCGAGCGGGTGATCAGCGTTGGGGGCATGAAGCGCGCGAAGTCGAGCACGAACAATTTCTCAGGCGCATCGCGGACGCTGCGCGGGTCGTTGATGACGAGCGTCTCGCCCGCGATCCGCTCGAGCAGATAGGTGGCGGTGATATAGCCGATGTCGAACGGCGGATCCTGCCGCATCAGTACCACGTCGACGTCGCGGCCAAGATCGATCAATGCAGGATCGGCGGCGGTGAAATGATCGCCGGGGACTTTTTGCACGGTTACTTCGCGCGCCATTACGCGGACCCGCCCGTCTTCATAGGTCAGCGCATCGGCGGAATATTCGAACAAGCGGTGCCCGCGCGACGCCGCGCTGAGCATCAGCGCAAAGGTCGAATCGCCAGCGATGACGATCGATTCAAGCGAGTCCATTTGAACGGCGACGGTCAAGCTCATAGGTCACGCCGCCTAGGCGAGTGGTGGCGCTTTGTCACCCGGTCCACACATTTGGCAGATGGCGCGGCAGGCGGCCGGGGACGAGGTAAATCGCATCGATGCGGATCGTGTCGCCGGGGCGCGCATGGCGCAGCGAAAGCTGCTCGGCGGCGACAGCGACCCGCCGCAGGCGATAGGCGTCGAGCGACCAGGCCGCGGCCTCCGCGGTGGCGCGCTGCTTGACCTCGACGAACGCAAGCGTGTGGCCGCGCCGTGCGACCAGATCGACTTCGCCGCCAGCGACGCGCACTCGCTTGGCGAGGATCGACCAGCCGTGGAGACGTAGCCACCAGGCAGCGATCGTCTCGGCGCGGCGCCCGCGCTGCTCGGCGGCCTGACGCTTCACTACGCGCCAAGCTCCAGCGCGCGGGCGTAGGCGCGTTTTCGAGGCATCCCGAGCGCGAGCGCAACCTCAGCCGCGGCGCGCGACGGTGAAAGGCGAACAAGTGCTTCGCACAGCGCGGCGTCGAGTGCGTCATTGCTGGCTTCGCCGCGCTCGGCGGGCGGGCCGACCACGATCACGATCTCGCCTTTGGGCGGGGCACCCGCATAACGCGCGGCAAGCTCAGAAAGCGAGCCGGTGAGGCATGCCTCATGGAGTTTGGTAATCTCGCGAATCACGGCGGCGGGGCGGTCGCCGAGCCCGGCGGCGAGCGCGGCGAGGCTGTCGCCGAGGCGCAGGCCGCTTTCGTAGAGCACGAGGCTGGCGCGCACGCTGGCGACCTCGGCGATGCTCTCGCTGCGCGCCTTGGCCTTGGCCGACAGGAAACCCACGAACAGGAAGCGATCGGTCGGAAGCCCGGCGAGCGTCAGCGCGGCGATCGCGGCGCATGGGCCGGGCAGCGTATGGATCGCGATCCCGCCGGCACGCGCGGCGCGGACGAGCTTGTAGCCGGGATCGGAGATGAGCGGGGTGCCCGCGTCGCTGACCAGCGCAATCGCCCTGACCGAGGCTTCGGCAAGGATCCGCTGACGCAATTCGTCGTCGCTATGGTCGTGATAGGCGGTCATCGGCGCCTTGGCCCCGAGGTGGGCGAGCAATTTGGCGGTGACGCGCTTGTCTTCGGCGAGGATGCGGTCGACGCGGCACAAGGTGTCGGCAGCGCGCGCGGTGACGTCACCGAGATTGCCGATCGGTGTGGCGACGATATACAGGCCGGGAGGAAGAGGCTGGTTCATTGGAGAGTTTCGGCATGGCATCATCGACCTACTCTGGGCAAGCGCGGCGGCATTTCCTGCTCGCCACGTTCGGCGCAACGCTGTTGCTTGCAGGTTGCCAGACCAGCCGCCGGCCCTCAATTCCCCGGCCTGAACCCGGGCCAGCCGGGCCGGTGGTGCCGATCGACCGTCAGCGCAATCTGGTCGCGATGATTGTCCCGACCAGCGGCAGTGACGGGGCGATCGGCCAGTCGATCGCCAATGCCGCCAACCTCGCGCTCGCCGACAGCGGC
>JBKJTQ010000293.1:0-5444 GCA_046589895.1 Sphingomicrobium sp. | reverse complement strand
GTCACGACTGCGGACCCCGTCACCTTGCGCTCGCACGCGGCGCCGCCTTCGATCGCGATGGTGGCAGTTCCGCTGGCGGTCAATTTGACGCTGTTCGTGACATTGGCGCGCAGCGATGCGGGGCCGAGCGCGCTCAGCGTGGCATCCTTCGCTATAAGCCCCGAAGCGTCGATCAGCCCGGGACCGTTGAGCGCAGCGTCCAAACGCTTGGTCGCCCCCGCGACGCGCGTCGACCCCGATCCCACCGTGTAGAGGCGCAGTCGGTCGGTCGCGACCGCGGTGATGCTGGTGGCCCCCGACCCGAACGACGATAAAGCGAAATCAAGCCCGCGGACGCGGTCGATCTCGAGGCTTCCGGGACCCGTCAGCGTGGCCTGGTCGAGGCCGTGCGTGCCGACACTGATCGTCACCGGGCCGAAATCTTCGTCGGGACGCCCGCCCCATGCCGAGCGGTCCGTGCGGATGATTAAGGTCCGCCCTTCGACCCTCAGCGAAACCCGGTCGAGCGCGCGCTGACTCCCGCTGGCGCGAGCGAAGGGGGCGACGTTGGTCGCCAGCGTCACCGCAAACGGCCCCTCCACTCTGATCCGGGTAAAATCGGTCACCGAATAATTGCGTTGGGCGGCGGCCAGCGGGCTGGCGGCGGCGACGAGAGCGAGAAAGGCGAGAATGCGCATATCGCACTCTCGCCCGAAGATGGTTAAGATTTAATTGGGTGCGGTCGTTTTTTTGAAACCCTGGTGTCGCACTTCAAACAACAAGCGTCAGCTACAGCGCACGTCACCCGATCCCTGCTTCGATACATCGCACTTGGCGCCGCCGGTAATTTCAACATCGCCCGATCCCATGATCGAGACTGCGGCGGTGCCAGTGGCGCGCGCGCGGACATTGCCCGATCCGGCGATCGAGATGTCCGCAGTGACGACATTGAGCGAGCTGACGTCGACGTCGCCCGATCCGGCGATGCTGAGGTCGAGCGATTGCGCCTTGCCGCTCGCACGCACCTCGCCCGATCCCTTAACCGAGAAATCGACCTTGCCCGCATCGAGCTGGCCGATGCCGAGATTGCCCGACCCCGCGACCTCGCCCTCGAAGTCACTCCCGGCGACGCGGTCGATCTGGAGTCCGCCCGACCCGGCGATGCTCGCCTTGCGCAACGCCGCCGCGCTAACCTCGACCCGGACCTTTCCGCTTTGTCCCCAGTTCCAGCGAATGCCATTCCTTTTCTTCGGCATGATCCTGAGTTCGCCATCGGTCACGACGATGTCGGTTTCGCCCAGAATCGCTTCGCCCCCGTGCGCGACGGCCCCAGGCTGCCCACCAGTCTTGACTGTTACCTCATAGGGTCCCGACACCGCGATGCGGTCGAACGCGCCGATCTGATAATTGCGGTCGACCGCGGGCCCGGCGTCGCGCGCTTCGGCCTCACGGTTGAAATTGCACCCGCTGGCGAGCGCGGTGATCGCGCTCGATGCGACGAGGGGAACGATGCGGTTCATAGTCTGGTCTCCTGTTACCGTATTATTGACCTAATACAGCAAGGCAGCCTAAAAGTACAAGCCTAAAAAATCGGACGCAGCCGGCAACGAGTGAACAGCAGATCGGTCTGACCTTCGGGCAAACTGTTCACTTGCTTCCATCCTTTGCCGGGATGCCCAGCGAGCAAGTCGCGCCAATGGCAGGCGATGTCGTTGGGAAATTGATAAGCGGAAAAACCGGCGCATATGAAACGATCGAACAGGATTGGCCAATCCTTGCCGGGGTTGGTTTCGACCTGAATGGACAAGCGCTCCCCGAACAGATGGAGATGATCGAGCAGATGCGTCATGATGGGCGGCTCGGCGCCTTCGATATCGCATTTGAGAAGCGACACTCGCCGCAGCTCGTCGCCGCTTAGAATCTCGGTCAGCGGCAGCGCATCGACCTCGCCAGCCGGTGCAAATCCGCGCTCGGCGCACGTCGTGCTGGCACCGACGTTGGTGACGGGAGCTTCGAACATCATGATCCTGCCCCGTTCGGCGGCAGCGGCAACATTGACCACGCGGATGTTGTTTGCGCCGTTCATCGCGGAGTGGGCTTCGATCTGCCGGGCGAGGCGAGCGAGCGCCTCGATCGCGACCACTTGGCCTGACGTCCCGACCAGCTTGGACATCAGCAAGCTATAATAACCCACGTTCGCGCCCATATCTACGACCACGTCACCGGGGCGGACCACTTGTTCCATCACTTGGGATATTTCAGGTTCCCACACGCCAAAGTGCACAATCGTCGCCTGCACAATGTCTTTCGGTTCGCACATCATTTGCGCACCGAAGTAAGTCTGCGCCAGGATCGGCCGCGAGCGCAGCCGAATCGCCCGATTCCACAAGCGCAAGGCAGTCCTTCGCCCGAACGGCAAGCGGCGGATGAAATTGACCTGCGGGCTAGGGGAACAGCGCATATCGGCTCCTATCACCGGCAAAGCCCGCAACAACGCCAAAAGAAATGGGCGCCCCCGATCGAGGGACGCCCATCTCTGTTCAGCGAAGTGCGAAGCGGCTTACGCCGCTTCGGCCTTGGCCTTGTTGTGGATCGCGGCGGCGGCGTTGAGGATCTCGAGGATTTGCTTCAACGCGGTTGGCTCGTCGACCTGCTCCATCGCGGCCAGTTCACGAGCGAGGCGCGACGAGGCGGCTTCGAAAATTTGCCGCTCCGAATAGCTTTGCTCGGGCTGGTCGTCGGCGCGGAACAGGTCGCGAGTCACTTCGGCGATTGAGGTAAGATCGCCCGAATTGATCTTCGCTTCATATTCCTGCGCGCGGCGCGACCACATCGTGCGCTTGACCTTCGGCTTGCCCTTCAGCGTGTCCATCGCCTCGCGCATCGTCTTGTCCGACGACAATTTGCGCATGCCGACCGCGTCCGCCTTGCCGACCGGGACGCGCAATGTCATGCGCTCCTTCTCGAACCGGAGGACGTAAAGGTCGAGGCTGGTGCCGGCGATCTCGGTGTTCTGGAGTTCGACCACGCGGCCGACGCCATGCTTGGGGTACACCACGAAATCGCCAACATCGAAGCTAAGGGCTTTCGCCGCCATCTATTGCGCCTTTCTGAAATCTCGCGGGCATTTGGCCGATACGCACCGTATCGCCCCCCAACAGCGACCCCCGGTCACGGCTTTATGCCTTGCGAAAATTATCCTGCATGAAGGGCCGACGCGGAAGGCGAGCGGCCTGTGACTATTTTATAACAGATTTTTCACTCAATCGCCAGTCCCAGTTGGCGCTGCGTCAGATCGTCATGTTCGACGATCGAATGGAGCCCGAGCCCGAGCAGCCTTATCCCCCTCGACACGGGGTGGAGCGCGGCGAGCAGAGCCTGGCCTGCGGTTTCGAAAACGGCGAGCGTGGCAACTGGCGCAATGTAGCTTTTAGAACGCGTGATTAGCGTGAAATCGGAATATTTGACCTTGAGCGTCACCGTCCGCCCCGCGACCCCCGCGCGCTCGATCCGCGCCCACGCCAGCCCGGCGACCCGGCTCAGCTCGGCGGCGAGCGCGGCGGGGTCGCTGAGGTCGCTGTCAAAGGTCCGCTCGGCGCTGACCGATTTATAGGGGCGGTCAGACCGCACCGGGCGCTCGTCGATTCCCCTCGCGATCCGCCAATACCATCCGCCCGAGCTTCCAAAATGCGCCTCGAGTTCGGGTTGCGACCAAGCGGCGAGGTCGGCGCCGATATGAATCCCCAATCGCTCCATCTTGGCCGCGGTCACCGGGCCCACGCCGTGGAAGCGCTTGACCGGGAGCGTCGCGACGAATGCCGCGCCCTTGCCCGGGGGGATGACGCAGATCCCGTCGGGCTTGTTGTGGTCCGAGGCCAGCTTGGCGATGAACTTGCAATAGCTCACGCCCGCCGACGCGGTCAGCCCGGTCCCGGCCTTGATGCGCGCGCGAATATTCTCGGCGATGGCGCGCGCGCTGCCCAATCCGCGGCGGTCCTCGCTGACGTCGAGATAGGCCTCGTCGAGGCTCAATGGCTCGATCAAATCGGTATAATCGGCGAAAATCTCACGGATCTGGTTGCTGACGCTTTTATAGACGTCGAAGCGCGGCTTGACGAACAATAGCTCGGGGCAGCGCCTTTTGGCGGTCACCGACGGCATTGCGGAGCGCACCCCGAAGACGCGCGCTTCATAGGATGCCGCTGCCACTACCCCGCGATGTCCGCCGCCGACCGCCACTGGCTTGCCGCGCAGCGCCGGGTCGTCGCGTTGTTCGACGCTCGCGTAAAACGCGTCCATGTCGATGTGGATGATCTTGCGCTGGCCGGGGGCGGGTGGCGGGGTGTCGGTCACTTGTGTCGCTCTGTCCTACAGGCCGAGGCCCTGCTAGACTCGCCATTGCCCGGACATGCCGCGCGCGGGTTGAAGCCTGAAATCGGTAGGCCTCCCGGAGACTTTAGTGAACTTATGACGTTAAGCACGCGCTTTCCACTCATGGCCGAATCTGCTTAAGGGCAGCGCGAACACTTCGCTGCGGGAATCAACATGAACATCCACGAATATCAGGCCAAGGAATTGCTCGCGAAGTTCGGCATTCCGGTCCCCGCCGGCTTTGCCGCCATGACCGCCGACGAAGCCGTCGCCGCGGCCGGCAAGCTCCCCGGGCCGCTGTGGGTGGTCAAGGCGCAGATTCATGCCGGCGGGCGCGGCAAAGGCAAGTTCACCGAGCTCGGTCCCGACGCCAAGGGCGGCGTGCGCCTCGCCAAATCTATCGACGAAGTCCGCGCCGCGGCTGAGGAAATGCTCGGCAACACGCTGGTGACGATCCAGACCGGGGCCGAGGGCAAGCAGGTCCAGCGGCTCTACATCACCGACGGCGTCGAAATCGCGCGCGAATATTATCTCGCCTTGCTCGTCGACCGCGACAGCGGCCGCATCGCGATGGTCGTCTCGACCGAAGGCGGGATGGATATCGAGGCGGTCGCGCACGACACGCCCGAAAAGATCCAGTCAATCACGATCGACCCCGCGACCGGCTTCATGCCGCATCATGGCCGCGCGGTCGCCGCCACGCTCGGGCTGACCGGCGACCTCGCCAGGCAGGCCGCCACTGTCGCCTCGAAGCTCTACGATGCCTTCCTCGGCACCGATGCCGAACAGATTGAGGTCAACCCGCTTGCGGTCACCGAGGACGGTAAGTTGATGGTGCTCGACGCCAAAGTCGCGTTCGACGGAAACGCCATGTTCCGGCACAAGGACTTGGCCGAACTGCGCGACCTCAGCGAAGAGGAGCCGATGGAAATCGAGGCGTCGAAATATGACCTCGCCTACATCAAACTCGATGGCGACATCGGCTGCATGGTCAATGGCGCGGGCCTCGCGATGGCGACGATGGACATCATCAAGTTGAACGGTGCCTTCCCCGCCAATTTCCTCGACGTCGGTGGCGGCGCCTCGAAGGAAAA
>JBKJTQ010000217.1:0-3569 GCA_046589895.1 Sphingomicrobium sp. | reverse complement strand
GATATTGACAGCGCTCGGGGGGTCGATGCGTTCTTGGATGGGATGCGTCCTACTAAAACGCTATGGCGATGGACGATAGCATTAGCAATTGGAGGGTTCTTTGAGATCTACGAACTTGCGCTCGCTGGACCACTTTCTAACGCCCTAGTGGCTGCCCAAGTTTTTAGAACTGGCTCAAGCGGACTTCTGGGTTTCTCAGATCAAGCAAGTTTCATATTTGCTACTTTTGCAGGCATGTTCATCGGAACGATGCTTTTTTCGCTGTTTGGTGATCGAATTGGCCGAAAGCCTGTGTTTCTATACGCGCTAATATGGTATGCACTCGCAACGCTGCTCATCTCGTTTCAAAACGACCCCTTGGCAATTTGCTTTTGGCGTTTTGTCTCGGGCATAGCGATGGGTGCTGAGGCGCTTGCAATCAATTGCTATCTGGCCGAGATTACTCCCGCACGATACCGCGGTCGCTTTTTCGCCGTGGCATTATCTATACAGTATCTTGCTATACCGTTTGGCGCGGCTTTGGCAGCATTACTTGTAAACACAGCACCGCTAGGCTGGGACGGATGGAGGTGGCTTAACATTGTACCAGTTTTTGGAGCCATTGCCTTTTGGACAGTCCGGCGACGTATTCCTGAATCTCCGAGATGGCTCGCGTCGCAGGGGCGCTGGCGGGAGGCAGCGGAAATTCTATCGAGCCGGTTCCAAACTGAACCTGGAGGAGCTGATGAGGATCGACGCCCCCCCAATGCTCCACCATTTCAACTAGTCGCGGATCGGGCCTATCTCTGGCGAGCCCTGATAATGATCCTCGTCTTTTTCAACGTGCAGAACATTGTCTATTACGGATTTGCTCATTGGGTACCGAACTTCATCCAAGAGAAAGGTGTAAATATTGAAGGGAGCTTGCTATATACTGCGCTGGTATTGATGGCATCGCCAATTGCTCCCTTTCTGTACAGTGTGTTCACTGACAAAGTTGAGCGTAAGAATACTATTATTTTTCTAGGTTTTGCGATCGTTTTCTTGGGAGTCGGTTTTAGCTATGCTGAGCAACCCGCGGTTTGGCTGACCTTGGGCACTTTACTCGCTCTCTGTAATTCCTTAATAACAGCAAGCAGTCATACTTACATGAGCGAGATATTCCCGACTCGAACTAGAGCGCGATCGGTCGGGTTAGTTTATGGCTCAACTCGTATCACCGCGGCTTTCAACGGGTATTTTATCGCAGCGTTGTTTTCAAGCGGAGGAAGCTGGCTTGTCTTCATGACGATAGGGGGTCTTCTGTCTGTGGCTTTGACATTTGTTTATTTTCTTGGCCCCCCAACCCGCAATGTTCAGGTCGTCTCGCCTTAGAACACGCTTCGAACCTCATTCTGTTTGGGCGATTCGTCTAACGAGGGATCCTGGCGGCGGCAGTCTAGAGGACGAGTGTCGAACATCTAGCGCTGCATGACCGCGTCAGTATTCAATATGGATCGTCGAGTGGACTGCTGTCGGCTGTTAAGGCCGGTGTCGGGAGCGCTGTCCTGCCATGTGTAATCGCAGATGCTGATGAAAACCTGACTGCGTGTCTTGAGCCGCGCCGAGATCATCAGCGGCATCTTTGGCTTCCGATGCACGAGCGCGTTCCACGCACTCCGGTAGTCCGGGCAGTTACCGACTTCCTTTACGACCGGCCGATGGCCGCGGTCTCGTGTTCCAGTCGCATGGAGCCAGAACCAGGATCGCGACGGCGCGGGGCCGCTGTTGCGTGCATCGCGGCCGTCCTTCCCGTGCGTCGAAAAGCTGTCGCCGACAGCAGCTACGCTGGCGACAAGGTCGCGAACGCCACATCGGTGAACTTATTTCGCTCAGGCCGGTTCGCCCAGCAGGACGAGACTGCCGCAGAGCAGGGGGCGGACGCGTCGGTTTGCGTTTGCCGTTCGCCGCCGCTCACCCTAGATTGCCGGCGAAGGAGCGATGTCAACGCGATGCGATACAAAGCCGAGCAGAAGGCGACCTCCCGCGACGCGCTGGTTCGGGGCGCTGCCCGGGTCCTCCGTGAGCGTGGCTATGCCGGCGTTGGCGTCGATGAGCTATCCGACAGCGCGGGGCTTACCTCAGGCGCGTTCTACAAGCACTTCCCCAGCAAGTCGCAGCTCTTGCTGGAGGTCGTCCGGGTTGGCGTAGACCGGGTGGCCAAGCGCGTACGCTCCCTGCGCTCATCGCCGGACGTTGATTCAATCGGTGGCTGGGTCAACGACTTTGCCACGTTCCAAAGTTCAAGCGAGCATCTCAAGTCGGCGGGTCTTGGCTGCAACCTGCCCACACTGAGCTTCGACGTCGCGCGTGCCGGTTCCGGTGCGAAGCAGGCGTTCGAGCAAAGTATCAGAAATGCGATCGTCGAAATGCAGGCCGCGGAGCCCTTCGCCGGCGAGCCCGACGGCGCCGAGCGGGCGGTGGCAATGCTCAGCGTCCTTACGGGGGCCATGGTGATCGCGCGGGCCGTCAGCGATCCGAAGACGGCCGCGTCGATCACGGAAGCGGCCCGCCGGGCTGCGCTCCTGATCGCGAAGGAACGCCTTCCCGACACGCCGCGCAGCGCGGTAGAGTGGACCGCCGCAGACTACTGAGGCGACGACCGGCGCACCCTGCGCACCGTTGCGATATTATTCGCGCACAGAGGGCATCTGGAATTAACGCGTACGGCGGGCGTGTAGCCGGACTCCAGACGGCGCAGGAGCCCACCGACGGTGGCCGGTGTTGGGGGTCGAATACGTCGGAAGAGCGGCTGGCCCTGCCGGCGGTGCCTACCGCGGTTGATTCCGCGAGATGGTGGTCAATGAGGCGCATAGCGGGTTCCTTCCGCCGCTTCCTCACATCTGCGAAACTGCGTCGCCACGCGTCAATTGCGCAGTTGGCTACTGCTTCTTTGCGGCAGACGGGGTCTTGGCCCCAGTTGAAATAATCACCGAACATCTCCGTGACGGACATCGCGGTGCGCTGCGGCTCTCGGTAAACCCCTGCCCTGTACGTCTTTGATCCGCTTCATTTTCCCAAGCATCCCAATGGCCCGTCGAGGGTCCAAAGCCGCCTCTCGCGGGGGGTTGCAAAGTCCATTTCGGCCGGATAGGCAACTGATCGTGATCCAATCGGTCGAATCTCTCCGGTCTTTCTCCGGAAGAGGCCTGTCGGGGGTTTGCGGCGGACGGACCGCAGGGAGCGGTCCGCCGGTTGTCAAAGGGGAGGAATTGTTGATGAAGGCCTTTTCACGTCGCGGCGCCATGGTGCTGTGCGCGCTGCCTGCCTGTGCCGCGGTGTTGTCCGCGTCGGCGTCTGCGCAGACCGTTCCCAGCACGGACGCCACCCCTGCTCAGGACGAGCAGACGAGCCAAGCTCAAGCGCGCGAGGGTTTCGGGATGGAAGAGATCGTCGTTACGGCACGACGGCGCGAAGAGACACTTGCCGATGCCCCGCTTTCCGTGACTGCGGTCACCGGAGCATTGTTGGAGGAAGTCGGTGCCACCGACTTGACAGACCTAGCCGCGCTAGCTCCTAACTTGTCCTTCTCGACCACCGGCACCGTCTCG
>JBKJTQ010000262.1:0-5475 GCA_046589895.1 Sphingomicrobium sp. | reverse complement strand
ACCGCGGGGCGACTGCAGAACAAAACACATTTGATGGAGGAACTGTCGAAGGTGAGGCGCGTGCTCGGGCGGTTAAACCCCGAGGCGCCGCACGATGTCATCCTCGTACTCGACGCGACCACCGGGCAGAATGCGCTTAACCAGATAGAAGTGTTCCGTGATCTGGCCGGGGTCACTGGGCTGGTGATGACCAAATTGGACGGCACCGCGCGCGGCGGGGTGCTGGTCGCGGCGGCGGAGAAATTCGGGCTGCCGATTCACGCCATCGGGGTCGGCGAAGGGATCCAGGATTTGCGACCATTCGACCCCCGCGCGGTCGCCCGGGCAATTGCAGGATTGAGCGAATGAGCAAGACCAGGAAGGAACTTGGGCCGGGGATGCGGTTGCTGCTCGATATCGGACCGCTGATCCTGTTCTTCGCCGCCAATTTCAAGTTCGGGGTGTTCACCGCGACCGCGGTGTTCATCGTCGCCATCCTGGTAGCGATGGCGATAAGCCTCGCGCTCACCGGCGGCGTCACCGCGCTGCAGCTGTTTTCGGGCGCCATGGTGGTCGTCATGGGCGGGCTGACGATCTGGCTCCACAACGAGACTTTCATCAAGATCAAGCCGACGATCTATTACACCTTCGTCGCGCTGATCCTCGGCTTTGGCTATTTCGCGAACAGGCCAATTCTTAAATCGGTGCTGGGAAACGCCTACCCCGGCCTCGACGCGGCGGGGTGGGCCAAGCTGACCCGCAACTGGGCATTGTTCTTCGGCGTGATGGCGCTGGTCAATGAAGCAGTGTGGCGCAATAGCTCGACCGATTTCTGGATCGGGTTCAAGCTGTGGGGCGCGATCCCGGCGACCCTGCTGTTCGCGCCCGCCAACGTGCCGATGCTGATGCGCCACGGCCTGACCCGCGACGAGGCGGCGAGCGTAAATGAGCCGACACCGGTAGAATGAGCGCGGCGATCATCAGGATCGAGGGACTGCGCAAGGCCTATGCCGGTGGGGTCGAGGCATTGAAGGGGGTCGATCTCGACATCCGCCAGGGCGAAATCCTTGCACTGCTCGGCCCCAATGGCGCGGGCAAGACGACGCTTATCTCGATCGTGTGCGGGATCGTCACCCCGAGCGGGGGCAGCGTGATCGTCGGCGGGCACGACAATCAAAAAGATTATCGCCTCGCGCGCTCACTGATCGGGCTTGTTCCTCAAGAACTTACCACCGACGCCTTCGAAAGCGTGTGGGACACGGTGAGCTTCTCTCGCGGGCTCTACGGCAAGGCGCGCGACGATGCCAAGATCGAGCAGATTCTTCGCCGCCTGACGCTGTGGGACAAGCGCAGCGCGCGGATGATGGAGCTGTCGGGGGGAATGAAACGCCGCGTGATGATCGCCAAGGCGCTGAGTCACGAGCCCGCGATCCTGTTCCTCGACGAGCCCACCGCGGGGGTCGATGTCGAGCTGCGCCGCGACATGTGGGAATTGGTCCGCAAGCTGCGCGCCGACGGAACGACGGTGATCCTGACGACGCATTATATCGAGGAGGCCGAGGAAATGGCCGACCGCGTCGGTGTGATCCGCAAGGGCGAACTGGTCGCGCTTGGCGACACAGCGGCGCTGATGAAACAGATGGGCAAGAAGACGCTCAAGATTTCGCTCGATCCGCCGCTCGCCGTGCTTGGCGCGGGGCTGGAACCGTGGGGCGCGGTGCTCGAGGACGATGGGCACACGCTGTGCTATCGTTTTGACAGTCACGCCGAGCAAACCGGTATTTCGGGGTTGATGCGCAAGCTCGACGAGCTCGACATCGGATATAAGGACCTGTCGACGCATCAGTCGAGCCTTGAGGATATTTTCGTCAGCCTGGTTCACGGCAGCTCGGAGGATGCGGCATGAATCTCGCCGGCGTGAAATCCATCTACGCCTTCGAAATGGCGCGCGCGCGGCGCACGTTGTGGCAAAGCCTGGTCGCCCCGGTGATCACCACCTCGCTCTATTTCCTCGTTTTCGGGACCGCGATCGGGAGCCGGATGAGTGCGATGAACGGGGTCGAATATGGCAGCTTCATCGTTCCCGGGCTGATCATGCTGTCGGTGCTGACTCAGTCAATCTTCAACGCCAGCTTTGGTATTTATTTTCCGAAGTTTACCGGCACCATCTATGAAATGCTGTCAGCACCAATTTCTCCATTGGAGCTCACTTTCGCCTATGTCGGGGCGGCAACGACCAAGGCGTGCGTGCTGGCGTTGGTGACGCTTGCCACCGCTGCCTTGCTCGTCGACGTGAGCATTGCGCACCCCTTGCTGATGTTGATGTTCCTGGTGACGATCTCGACCGGCTTTTGCCTGATCGGCTTCACAATCGGGATTTGGGCGAAGAATTTTGAGCAATTGCAGGTCGTGCCGTTGCTCGTGGTGACACCCCTCACTTTCCTCGGCGGGGTATTTTACTCGGTCGAGGCGCTGGGCGAGCCGTGGCGCACGGTCACTCACCTCAACCCGATCCTCTACCTCGTCTCGGGGTTTCGCTGGACTTTCTTCGACACCGCCGACGTCCCGCTGGGGGCGAGTGTGGCGGCGATGGCCGGTGCGATCCTGATCCCGCTCGCCGCGATCGCGTGGATTTTCCGCACCGGCTATCGCCTCAAGAATTAGCCCTTCTGGTCGGCGCGCGAAGCGCCCTGTCCGTCGAGATTCTGCGCGACGAAGTCCCAGTTGATGATGTTCTCAAGCACCGTCTTGAGGAAGCGCGGGCGCTCGTTGCGATAGTCGATGTAATAAGCATGTTCCCACACATCGAGCGTAAGCAGCGGGGTCATGCCGTTGGCGACGGGCGTGTCGGCGTCGTGGAGCGAGGTCACTTCGAGCTTGCCATTGTTGAGCAGCAGCCAGCCCCAGCCGCTGGCGAAATGGTTGGTCGCCTCGGTCGCGAGCTTTTCGAGCAGCGCGTCGTGGCCGCCGAAGTCACTGTCGATCATCTCCTTCAATTTGCCTGAGGGCGCGGTCGCGCCCGACGGGGCGAGGCATTGCCAGAAGAAGCTATGGTTCCAGATTTGTGCGCTATTGTTGAACAGGCCCTTGTCGCCCTTGTCCTTGGCGGCCTTGATCACCTCGATCAAAGAGGCGCCCTCAAGCCCTTTTTCGCCGAGCATGCCGTTGGTCTTGTCAACATAGGCCTTGTGATGCTTGCCATGGTGATAATCGAAGGTCTCGGCCGACATGTGCGGGACGAGCGCGTCCTTGGCATAGGGAAGCTCGGGAAGTATGAAGGCCATGGCGTCGCTCCTGCGTGGGTTTGGGTAATGAACGCCCCTAGGCCAGCGCCGTTGCAAGTCAAAGCATGCTATTCGGCGGCGCCTTCGGTGAGTTTGTGGCGCTTCATCGCATGGCGCAATTGGTCGTAGCTCAGTCCGAGCGCCGTCGCGGTTGCGCGCTGATTGAAACGATGGCGTCCAAGCGCTTCTACAAGCAGCGTTTTTTCATAAGCATTGACCGTGCCGCGCAGGTCGTCGGTGGTGACGGCGAGCGGCACCGCGACGGGTTGGCCCGGCTCGGACGGCGAATATGGCGCGGCGACCGGGTCGTCGGCGCCCGTCACCCACGGCGACAGGAACGGGTCGAACTGGATGTGCGGGATCGGGCGCTCGGGATCCTCATGGCGATAGACCGCACGCTCGACGACATTGCGCAGCTCGCGGACATTGCCAGGCCAACCGTAGTTTTCGAGCAGGGACTGCGCCGCCTCGCTGAACCCGGGCCAGTTCGACCAGTCGAGCTCGACCGCCATGCGCCGCGCGAAATGTTCTGCGAGCAGAGGAATATCACCCTTGCGCACGCGCAGCGGGGGCAATGTGACAACTTCGAAGCTCAGGCGGTCGAGCAGATCGGCGCGGAACCGGCCCTCGTCGACCAGCCGCGGGAGATGTTCATTGGTCGCGGCGACGATCCGCACGTCGACCTGGATCGGCTTCGACGCGCCGATCCGCGTAATTTCGCCATATTCGACCGCACGCAGCAAGCGGTCCTGCGCCGGTGAGGACAGCGTCGCCAACTCGTCGAGGAACAAGGTGCCGCCGTCGGCCTCCTCGAACCGCCCGTGGCGCGTCTTGGCAGCACCGGTGAAACTTCCCGCTTCATGCCCGAACAATTCAGCCTCGATCAGATTTTCGGGCAGAGCGGCGCAATTCATCGTCACCAGCGGCCCCGCCCAGCGCCCCGACAGGTGGTGGAGGCGCTCGGCGATCAATTCCTTGCCCGTCCCGCGCTCGCCGATCACCAGTACCGGGCGGTTGAGCGGCGCGGCGCGGCTCGCGCGTTCGACCGCAGCGAGAAAGGCGAGGCTTGAGCCGACGAATTGATTGGTGCGCTCCACGCCCAACATGTGGTGGCAAATCCCACCATCTGGCAAGCATTCTCACACCGCCGCTGGTCGAAAATCAGCACAAATTGCGCGATTTGGGGATTGGGCGCTGACTGGCACGGAGCCTGCAAGGAGATTGTCAACACAACCCCAGCATGGAGTGCTCCATGAGTATTTTTTCCCGCACTCGGGATATTTTCGCAGCCAATATGACCGAGCTGCTCGACCGTGCTGAAGATCCGGCGCGGATGATCCGCATGATCATCCTCGAGATGGAAGAAACACTGGTCGACGTTCGCGCGTCCGCAGCCAGATCGATTGCCGACGGCAAGGAGATTCGTCGCGCGGTAAGCCGGCTAGCCGAATTGGAGGCAAGCTGGACCGAAAAAGCCGAACTCGCGCTGTCGAAGGACCGCGAGGATCTGGCCAAGGCGGCGCTGGTCGAGCGGCAGAAAGCGGTCGACATGGCCGACGGGCTCAAGACCGAACTCGCCTCGATCGACGAGTCGCTCAAAAGCTATGAGATCGACATCGCCAAGTTGCAGGGCAAGCTACGTGAAGCCCGGGCGCGGCAGAATGCGATCGCGACTCGGATCGAAAGCGCGGTCACCCGCGCCAAGGCGCGCGAACTGCTCAACGGCGGGCGCACTGAAGATGCTTTCTCGCGCTTCGAGGTGCTCGAACGGCGCGCCGACTTCGCCGAAGGCCGCGCCGACGCGCTGGGCATGACCGGACCCAAGAGCCTCGAGGAAGAAATCGCCGACCTGCGCGCGAGCGACAGCGTCGACGCCGAACTGGAAGCAATGAAGGCCGCAATGAAGGCCAGGGGGAATTAAGTGGACGAAATTTTTATTCCGATCATCGCGATCGTCACCTTGTTCATCGGCCTGCCGTGGCTGGTGTTCCATTATATCACGCGCTGGAAGACCGCGGCGCGGCTGACCGGGTCGGATGAGAAGTTGCTCGACGATCTGTATGACGCCGCCAAGCGGCTCGACGACCGGCTATGCTCGATCGAGCGCATCATGACCGCCGAAAACCCGGCCTGGCGCCAGCAGTGCCTGCCGGAAACCGATCGCCAACGCCTGCTCAGCGACGGGAAGTAGGACCATGGACCAGCAACCCGC
>JBKJTQ010000248.1:0-13028 GCA_046589895.1 Sphingomicrobium sp. | reverse complement strand
ATTTGGGCACCGCGAGCACCGGGCCGATGCCCATCTCCTCGGGCTCCGTGCCGGCCACCGCCATGCCGACGTAGCGGCCGAGCGGTTCGAGTCCCCGCTTAGCGGCGAGGTTGGCGTCCATGATGACGCAGGCCGAGGCGCCGTCGCTCAATTGGCTGGCATTGCCCGCGGTGACGACATTGCCTTCGCCGCGCACCGGCTGGAGACCGGCGAGATTGTCGATCGTGGTCGAGGGGCGGTTGCCTTCATCCTTGTCGAGCGTGACGTCGTGCATCGAAATCGCGCCGCTCTCCCTGTCCTTGACCCCCATCTTGGCGCTGACCGGCACGATTTCGGCGGCGAGCCGGCCCTCGGCCTGCGCGGCGGCGGTGCGTTGCTGCGAGGCAAGCGCATATTCGTCACACGCCTCGCGGCTGATGCCATAGCGCATGGCGACGATCTCGGCGGTGTCGATCATCGGTATGTAGACGCTCGGGTGCATCGCCAGCAATTCCATGTCGGGGCCAAGCCGCATCTCGGGAGTCTGGACCATCGAGATGCTTTCGACCCCGCCCGCGACGCACACGTCCATGCGGTCGACGATGATTTGCTTGGCGGCGGTGGCGATCGCCATCAGACCGCTCGCGCACTGGCGGTCAAGGCTCATCCCCGCGACGGTCACGGGAAGTCCGGCACGAAGCGCGGCGGTGCGGGCGATCGTCGCCTGGACGCCCTGCTGCATCGCGGCGCCGATGACGACGTCCTCAATTTCCGCGGGATCGATCCCGGCTCGCTCGACCGCTGCGCGGATGGCGTGGGCGGCGAGCGTCGGCGAGGGCGTGGCGTTGAACGCGCCCTTATAAGCCCGTCCGATAGGGGTGCGCGCGGTGGAGACGATGAGGGCGTCGCGGATGGACATGGATATTCTCCTAGGTGAAAATGAGCCCGAGCCACTGCGCGGTGAGCGCGGGTTTGTCGTGATTCTCAATCTCGACGGTGACGGTATGGCGCACGAGCAATTGGCCCGGCGCTTTATCCTCCACCGCGTCGAGGGTGAAGCGCCCGCGGATGCGGCTTCCGGCGCGGACCGGGGCGACGAAGCGTATTCGGTCGAACCCGTAATTGACCGCCATTTTGGTGGAATCGGGAACCTGCATCACGTCGGCGGCCATACGGCTGAGCAGCGACAGCGTGAGTAAGCCATGCGCGATCGTGCCCCCAAACGGGGATTGGGCGGCAAGCGTGGGATCGACGTGGATGAACTGGTGATCCTCGGTGGTGTCGGCGAAGGCGTCGATGCGGTCCTGATCGACCATGATCCAGCCGGACACGCCGATTTCGGTGCCGATGCGGGCACGAATTTCGTCGAGGGCGGCGATGGGCATGCGCCGCTCTAGGCCCGCCGCAAAGCGCATGACAAGCCCTCCTCCGGCGACGCTACGGCAAGCGGAGATTGACTGGCGAGCCAGTAGGTGTATGAGCTACATAATACAGTTTGGAGAAGTCAATGTTCGTCGTTACCGCCGCCGCGCTCGCCGCCGCATTGCCACTCAGCGCCGAGTCGCGACCGTTACACCCATATGCCGAGGTCACGGGGAGCGGGGTCGATGTCGACGGCGACTTGCTCGTGCGGAATGCCGGCACGGAGGCATGGGAGCTGGTTGAACTTGCGCTCGATGTGCGCGACGCAAATGGTCGGTTAATCCAACGCAAGGAACTGAACGGCAACGGCACTTCGCCCAGCATAATGCTGGTGACCGAGCGTAAGGTCGAGCCGGGCAAGGGCCTGCTGATTTTCAATCCGCTCGCGCACTTCGCCGCCGATGTTCGACCGGCGCGGCTCGATTACCGGCTGACGTTCGAAGGACCGGGCGAAAAGCGCATCCTGGTCCCGGTCACGGTGGTGCCGCGCGCCGAGCCGGAGCGGCGCGTTGCTTTCCCGCTCAAGGGCCGCAGCCTGGTGTGGGACGGGCATGACTTCGCCTCCCACCACCGGCGATGGAATTACATGCATCCGATACTCCAGCAGGCGGGGTTCCACAGCACCGCCGCGCGATACAGTTACGACCTCATCCTGGTCGACGCCGAGGGTAAGCGATCGACCGGCAACGAGAAGATCGACGCCAACTGGATTTCGTTCGGGGCGCCGGTCCGTGCCGTCGCCGCGGGGAAAGTGGTCGCGTTGCGGGAGGACCAGAAGGACGATCGGACGTTCGATGTCGCCACCGCGAACATCCCCAACGCCATGTACGGCAATTACGTCATCATCGCCCATGACGACGGCAGCACGTCGATGTACGGCCATCTGCAGCAGCACAGCGTCGCGCCGCGTCTCGGGTCACCGGTCGCGGCCGGCGCGGTCATCGGCCGCATCGGCGCGTCGGGGTCGGCGCTATTCCCTCACCTCCATTTCCAGCGGATGGACGGTCGCGACGACCGCAGTGAGGGCGTGCCGACACGGTTCAGCGGAGTGAAGCGGCCGGGCGGCGGGGCGTTTGCCAATGGATTTGTCGATAGCGGCGACGTGGTAATCGCCGATTAGGGCTTGGGGCTCGACGGCGGTGCCCAAGGCATGACCAGCGTTCCGTCGGGGGCGGCGGTGAAGGTGGTCTGGGTCGGGTAAGCGAAGGCGATGTCGCGTTTGGCGAGCGCGCGCATCACGCCGGTGATGATCGCCGACTTGTGCGCGGCGAGCTTGTCGGGGTCATTGGTGCGGTCGTCGTAGACAAGCTCGGCTTCGATCGCGCTCGGGCCGAAGCTGGTGGCGACTGCGCGGACCAGGCGGCAGCCCTTGATCGCGCTGACGGCGGGGCCGAGCAGGCTGGGCAGGTCGGCGATCGCATCGGGCGAAACCTGATAGGTCAAAGCGAAGGGCAGGGTGATGCGCCGCACCGTGGCCTGCGCGATGTTGTGCAATTCCTGCTCGAGCAATTTGGTGTTGGCCATGATGACCTGCTCGCCGGTAACCGAGCGCATGCGGGTGGTCTTGAGCCCGATGCGCTCGACCGTTCCGGTGGTGGCGCCATAACGGATCATGTCGCCGCGGCGGAACGGGCGGTCGAACATGATCGACAAAGCCGCGAACAGGTCGGAGAAGATGCCCTGCGCGGCGAGCCCAATCGCGATTCCGCCGATGCCCAGGCCGGCAACGAGCCCGGTGACGTTGACCCCGAGATTGTCGAGAATGACGATCAGCGCGATCGCGAACAAAGCGATGCTGACGAGCACGCGGATCAGCGCCATGGCATTGCCCAGAGTCGAGCTGCCATCGTCGTCGCCGACGCGGCTGGCGATCACCCCGAGGATGATCTCGCGTCCCCAGATCGCGCCCTGAATCGTGGCGGCGATAACGAACAGGATGTCGGGGAGGCGCCCGACCTGGGCCGGAGCCGCGGCATGGTTGAGCACTATGTCGATCGCCGCGGCGACCATGAACAGGATCGTGGTACGCGATAGCACACGCCCGATCACTCCGCGCCACCCGCGGCATTCGGGGTCGGCGGCAACGAGGCGATGACCGGCCGCGCGCAGGATCAACATTAGCCCGACGATCCCGGCAGCGACCAGCGCGCCAAGCGCAAGGTCGTCGGCGTTGGCGGTCAGCCAGCCGGTAGCGGTGAAGACGTTGCGCTGCATCGGCGCGTCATGACGGGGGCAAGGGGAGGGTGCAAGGGGTGCGCGTTCCTCCCGGCCTTAGTTGCGAAGGGATTGGAGCCAATCGCATTCAACCGAACCGCTCATCCTGAATAGTCATTGAGCCGGCCGAAATGGCGTATCGAAGGACAGTCCTTCGATACAGGCCTTCGACTTCGCTCAGTCCCTACTCAGGATGAGCGGGAAATGAGTATCAGGCTGAAATGCACATTAGGTCGCAGCTTTCATGCGCGACCTCCTTGGCTTCTTCTTCAGGAAAGCGAGCAGGCCGGTTTCGGCACTCGACAGGCGGCGGCGCGCGCGGGGGCGTTTCATGCCGCGCAAGGGATCGTCGGGGCGGTAGTGGAGCGCTTCGATCAGGCACGGATGGACATAGGATTTGCGGCTCATCGTCGGGGTGTTGCCGAGCGCCGCGGCGACCGGCTCAAGCACCGTCTTGAGCGTCAGCCGCTCTTCCTCGGCGGCCAGCAACTGTTCGAAAAAGATCACGCTCGCGCCCCAGGTGCGGAAATGCTTGGCGGTGAAATCGCCGTCCGACGCATCGCGGATATAGGCATTCACGTCGGCCGAGGTGATCGGTTGCGGCTCACCGTCGCCATTGAGATATTGGAACAGCATCTGGCCGGGGAGATCCTGGCACTTGCCGACGATGCGCTTGAGATTGGCATCGGTGATCGTCGCTTCGTGGGCCACGCCATGCTTGCCGGTGTAGCGCATCTTCATCTTGCCGCGCTTGCGGCTGAGGTGGCGCGAACGCAACGTCGACAGGCCGAAGCTTTTGTTGGCCTTGGCATATTGCTCGTTGCCGATCCGCATATGCTCGGTGTCGAGCAAGCGCACCACCGCGGCGAGGACCGAATCGCGGCCATGCTTGCGGCCGCGCATATCCTTTTCAACGCGTCGGCGAATCTTCGGCAACGCCTCACCGAACTCGCGGCAGCCGTCATATTTGGAGGCGTCCTGCCTGGCGCGATAATCGGCGTGATAGCGATATTGCTTGCGCCCGCGGGCGTCCTTGCCAGTGGCCTGGATATGGCCTTCGGCGTCCTTGCAAAACCAGGCATCGACATAGGCCGGGGGTAGCGCGAGCGCGTTAAGGCGGTCGATTTCGTCGCGGTCGGTGACGCGCTTGCCGTCATCGAAATAGGCCCAGGCGCGGCCCTTCTTCTGACGGGTATATCCGGGCTCGCTGTCATTGCTATGGCGCAGCATCTGTTTCACGGCTTTCGTCGTTACGGTCGGTGAGAGATGCGCGAAGTGGGGCAAGGGTTCCGTCGCGACCCAGTTTGGAGGGTTTATGCCACGGATTTCCGTCGCCCGCGTGCTGATCATGGCGACCAGCCGGTTCGAGGAAAGCGAATTGTTCGGCCCGCGCGACATCTTGCTCGCCAAGGGCGCAACGGTGATGCTCGCCGCACTCGACCGCGACGCGATCATTGGCACGGTGCATGACGCGCCGGGCAAGTCGATCGTCCCCGACCTGACGATCGAGGAAGCTCGCGCAGAGGATTATGACGCGTTGTTGCTGCCCGGTGGGGTGGGCAATCCCGACCGGCTGCGCAGCGATGCGGCAGCGGTGGAGCTGATCAGGGCGTTCGATGCCGCGGCCAAACCGATCGGCGCGATCTGCCATGCGCCGTGGCTGCTCGTCGAGGCCGATGTGCTGCGCGGGCGGCGCGCGACAAGCTGGCCCTCGATTCGCACCGATGTCCGCAACGCCGGGGCCGAAGTGGTCGACGAGCCCGCGGTTACCGACGGCAATATCGTAACCAGCCGCAACCCCGGCGACGTCCCCGCCTTCACCGCGGCGCTGATCGCGGCGATCGAAGCGCGCGATTAAGCCGACTTTCACGATTATCGGGTAAGGTTTTCAACTATGAACTGGAAAGCTTCACGCCCGGCTATCGAGATTGCCGCCGAATGGATCGCCGCGGCGTGCCTTGGGGGCGCGGTGGGGTTTGCCCTTGCCCAGTTTGGCGCGGGATTGGCGCTGGCGGCGGCATCGGGCGCGCTGGTCGCGGTCGCGGGGCTGTTGGTTGCGGGGCGAGTCGATTGCCGCAGCGATCCGCTCGCGCGTTTCGTGCCGGTTGGGTTCCTGTCCGGGGACGAGGAGGAGGTCTTGCTGCTCGATCAGCCGATCGACAGTGGCGACGCGCTGCTGCTCGACGACCCGCTTCCCGCGCTTAACGAAGAGTCACGCGTGGTGCGCCTGTTCGCCGTGCAACCGCCGAGCCGGAACGAGGCTGCACCGCCGATTGCCGGGCCGGGCGAAATGGTCACGCGAATCGAGGATTTTCTCGGGCTCGGCCGCGGCGCCACGCCGGCTGCGCCCACCAGCCGTGCGCAATCCCTCGACGCCAGCGCCGCGCTTCACGCCGCGCTGGCCGACATCCGGCGCTCGCTGCGCCAGGGTTGAGGTTTAGTCGCTGAGCGTCAGCGCTTCGATCTCGACCAGGATCGATCCGTCGGGTTCGCTTTCCTCGCCAACAATGAGAATTTCAGCAACTAAATGACCGTTGAGCGTCCATTCAGCCTCCGCCAGCCCGTCGCGAAGCAGAGCAAGCGCGAGCGCGGCTTCGGGACCCGCGATGCGCAGGGTGATTTCATGCCGTTCGCCGATAAAGGTAAGCGATTGCCAATCAACCGAGTGGAATCGCCCTATGACGATCCTATTCTGGTTTAACCCGGCCCGCGCCAGCAGCGACCTCAGGAGCGCCGCCGCGGCCGCCGACAGGGGGCTGCGCATCACGACGCCGCTTCAAGATAGGCGCGCACGCGGACAATCGTGCGGTTGCGCGGCTCGCGGCCGTTGCGCAGGTCGAACACGAAGCGCGGATCGCGCATGACGTCGCGGCCGAAGCGTGCCGCCGATATCTGACTTGCAGTGAGGAATTTTTCAACTTCGCGTAATAAGTGCACCGGTTCTACTCCCAGATGCGACTCGGCGAAATCCTCATCCCAACGACTTTCCTACTTGTCTAGGCTTTTCCCTGTGATATGGTAAAAATCCTATGAATGATGACGCTCGTGCCATGCTGCAAAGACTATGTATCGAGCGTGGTGAAAGCCTTGCCGGGCTTTCGCGGCTGCTTGGGCGCAACGATGCCTATATCCAGCAATTTCTACGCAAGGGAACGCCGCGCCGCCTGCCCGAGCGCGAACGGCGCACGCTGGCGCGCTATTTCGACATCCCCGATACGATGCTGGGCGGGCCGGCCGGGGACGCGGGGCCTCCGCAGGATTCGCTGATCGCGGTGCGGCGAAGCCTGGGGCGCGCCTCGGCGGGGGCGGGGGCAGTCGCCGACGACCAGCTGACGCGGCCCTATTTCGGATTCGACCCGGCGTGGCTGCGCGCGCTGACCTCGGCGCCGAGCGAAAAATTGACGATGATCCGCGTCGAGGGTGATTCGATGGCGCCGACGCTCAATGCCGGGGATGATATATTGGTCGATCACGATGCGCTGAACAACGGACTTCGCGACGGTATTTACGTGCTCCGGGTCGACGAGGCTTTGCTCGTCAAGCGGCTCGCGATCCACCCGTTCGGGGGGCGGGTGACCGTCCAGTCGGACAATCCCAACTACCCCGACTGGCCCGACCGCAAGCTCGACGAACTGACGTGCATCGGGCGCGTGATCTGGGCGGGGAGAAGGATTTCGTGAGCCGGGATGATGTCGGTATCAGTCGTTTGCATGCGCCGGACATCGGCGTGATGCGCGAGATGAACGCATTGTTCGCCGAGGTGTTCGAGGAGCCGGAGAGCTACGCCGCCCGGCCGCCCGACGACGACTATCTGCGGCGATTGCTCGGGCGCGACAGCTTCATCGCCCTCGGCGCGTGGCGCGGCGGCGAGATGGTGGGTGCGCTCGCGGCTTATGAGTTGGTCAAATATGAGCAGCAGCGCAGCGAGATCTACATTTACGACCTGGCAGTGCGCGAGCCGTTTCGGCGACAAGGGGTGGCGAGCGCGCTGATCGAAGCGCTCAAACCGATCGCGGTCGCCGCCGGGGGGTGGGTGATCTTTGTCCAGGCCGATCCGCCCGACCTGCCGGCGATCGCATTATACGACAAGCTCGGCATTCGCGAAGCCGTGCTTCACTTCGACATCAGTCCCGCCAGCGATCTACCAGCCAGATAGAAAAAGCGAGGAGCAGTCCGATCCCCAGCCCGACGATCGCGCCCTGCATCGCGCGGCCGCTGCTAACCCCCCAGAAGAAGCCGGCGATAATAGGCACGATGAGGAAGAAGCCGCTGGCCATTGGGGTGTGTCTGGTCATGTCGATCGGCATGGCAGAGCGGGGCAGGGCGCGCTACCCCGATCGTGGTTGACAAAGCGTTGACTCAATCTGTGCGCGCCGCCGTAAGGAGCGCGCGGTTAATCAAGCGCCATGACGACGCCCTTCATCACCGGCCGCGCCGCGCTCAATGACGCGGCGAAGCTGATCGACGCTTATGGCGACGACGCCGGGTTCGAGGCAGCGAGCCGCGCCGAGCATAGCCGCGATGCGGGCAATGTGTTGCGCTTCTGCCATTGGCGGCAGATCGAGCGGGTGATCGCGACGCTCGCCTGCGACGAAGTGCGCGGAACCATTCACTAAAATTGGCCCGCGCCGGACTGGCGCGGTTCAGGGAGCATGGCTAGGCTCCCGCTCCATGAGAGCGAAGGGAATGGGATGGGGCGCCGCGCGCGTGCTCGGCGTGGCGGGTGCGACGCTGGCCGCAGCCCAGCCTTCGCTCGCCCAACAGCCCGCGCTTGCCCAGCAGGTTCCGCCTTCGCCCCCGCCGCCGGCGAGCGGGGCCGACATCGACCCCTCCGCGCCGCTCGATGCGATGCCTGATCTGGGCGTCGAGTGGCCCGATCTCGCCAAACCTGATCCCGCGCCCTCACCCGATAGCGCGCCACTCCCCCCGCTCGCCGGGCAAGCCGCCGAGGACGAGCCGTTGCCGCGCGGCGACGCGGTGCTGATCGACGATGGCGGAGCGGCGCGGCGCTATCGCGTGAAGCTCGCCGGGATCACCGCGATCGATGGCGGCGACGCGATCCAGCGCGAGTTCGACAAGCAGTCGGCCCTGATCGAGGGGAGCAAGGCGGGCGCCAACGCCGCGCAAATCGACCGCCGCACACGTGCCGACGTCGAATTGCTGACCGAACTGCTCCACGCACAAGGCTATTATGATGCCGAGGTCGAGCCCGACATCAATGTCGGCGCGGGCGTGATCGCGATCGCGCTGCGCTCGATTCCTGGAGCACGTTACCGCTTCGAGGCGGTCGACCTGCCGGGTCTGGACGCCGCGGGGAGCGAGGCGGCGGAACTGCGCAACGCGTTCGCGATTCGGGCCGGCGATCCGGTCGTCGCCGAGCAAGTCATCGCCGCGGGCAATGCGCTGCGCATCGCGCTCGGTGAACAGGGTTTCGCCATCGCGACTATCGGCGACCAGGCGATCATCCTCGATCCCGAGCGCGGGCTGGCGCGGCTAAGCCTGCCGGTCACTCCGGGGCCGGTCGGGCGCTTCGGGACGATCCGGGTCAGCGGCACGCCGCCTTTCTCGTCGCGCCACGTTGGGCTGATCGCGCGGTTCAGGCGCGGCGACCGGTTCGAACGCAGCGAGGTCGACGATCTACGCCGCGCATTGGTCGCAACCGGGCTGGTTGCATTGGCTGAGGTCAGGACGGTGCCGATCGCCGGGGGCAATATCATCGACCTCGACGTGCGGCTCAAGCCGGCGCCGGCGCGGACGATCGCGGGCGAGCTCGGCTATGGCACCGGCGAAGGGGTGCGCGCCGAGGCGAGCTGGCAGCATCGCAATTTCTTCAACCCCGAAGGCGCGCTGACGTTGCGCGGGGTGGCAGGAACTCAGGAGCAGCTTGCCGCCATCTCGTTCCGGCGCAATAATTTTGTTCGCCGCGACCAGATACTCAATGCGCAGGCCCTGGTCAGCCATTTCGACCGCGACGCCTATGAAGCGCGCACCGTATCTTTGTCGGGGGGGATCGAGCGGCAGAGCAATTTCATCTGGCAGAAGAAATGGACCTGGTCGCTCGGCGCCGAGTTGATCGCGACCCAGGAACGCGACACGATCGTCGCGACCGGGGTCGATCGGCGGCGAACCTTCTTCATCGGCGCGGTCCCGGCGAGCCTTGGCTATGATGCGACCGACGATCTGCTCGACCCGACGAGCGGGTTTCGCCTGCTCGGCCGGTTGAGCCCCGAAATTTCGTTCGAGGGGGGCGCGTTTGGCTACGCCCGCACGCAGATCGACGCGAGCGCCTATCGCCGGGTGTCGAGCAAGGTTGTGCTCGCCGGGCGCGCGCGGCTGGGTACGATTGCCGGGGCGAGCCGCGATGCGATCGCGCCGTCGCGGCGCTTCTACGCGGGCGGCGGGGGATCGGTTCGCGGCTATGGCTATCAACGGCTCGGGCCGCGCGACGCCGACGGCGATCCGATTGGCGGGCGCAGCCTGGCCGAATTCGGGCTGGAAGCGCGGATCCGGTTGAACCTGTTTGGCGGCAATTTCGGGATCGTGCCGTTCGTCGATGGCGGGACGCTGACCACCGGAAGCGTGCCGCGGATCGGCAATTGGCAGCTGGGGGCGGGGATCGGGGCACGCTATTATTCGTCGTTCGGCCCGATCCGGATCGACGTCGGAACTCCGCTCAACCCCCAGACGGGGGACAGCCGGATCGCGGTCACGGTCAGCCTTGGTCAGGCGTTTTAGGTGAACGCCGAGACGATCATCGTCCGCCCGCGGCGGTCGTGGCCGCGGCGGCTGGCGAGTGAATTGGCCGCGCTGATCCTCGCGCTGGTGCTGATCGCGGCGGTCGGGCTGATCATTCTCGACAGCGCGCCGGGGCATCGCTTCATCGTCGATCGTATCGCCGGACTCGAAACCGCGACCGGGCTCAGGATCAATGTCGCGCGGATCGATGGGTCGATCTTCGGCAAGACCCGGCTGCGCGGGGTGCGCGTGTCCGATCCACAAGGCGTGTTTCTGACCAGCCCGGCGATCGAGCTCGACTGGGCGCCGCTCGCCTGGCTCTACAACGATCTTCACATCGACCGGATCGAGGCGGGCAAAGTGCGGATCGAACGCTTGCCGCGCTTGCGTCCGGGACGCGGCGGGCCGTTGCTCCCAGGCTTCGACATCGAGATTGGCAAGCTCGCGATTCACCGGCTCGAGGTCGCGCAAGCGGTGAGTGGGCGCGAGCGCGCCGGGAGCGTCAATGGCGCGGCGACGATCCGCGCCGGGCGGGCGATGGTCGAGCTGCGCGCGGCTTTGCTCGACGGCGACCGGGTGGCGCTCCGGCTCGATGCCGAGCCCGACGCCAACCGCTTCGACCTCGACCTGCGCGCGATCGCCCCGGGGGATGGGCTGCTTGCCGCACTGACCGGGGTCAAGCGGCCGATCGACCTCAGCGTCGAGGGAACGGGAAACTGGACGCGGTGGCGCGGGAGCGCGGACTTGCTGCTGTCGGGGCGCTCGACGGGCAAACTTGCGCTTGGCGCCGACGGTGGGCACTATCGCCTGTCAGGAATGCTCGCGCCCGCGCCATTCCTCAAGGGCCGCCTCCAGCGGCTGACCAGTCCGGGCATCAAGGTCGAGGGCGATGGCACGCTCAAGGACCGCATCCTCGACGGACGATTGAGCCTGTCCTCGGCGGCGTTGCGCGCGGTGGCGCGCGGCGGGATCGACCTTGGAACGCGCGCTTATCGCAAGGTCAACGTCGGGGTCGATCTGCTTCGCCCGTCTGCATTGTTCGCCAACATGGCGGGGCGCGGGGTGCGGATGGTGTGGACGCTCAACGGTGCGTTCGAGCGCGCAAATTACGCTTATCGCCTGACCAGCCCCAACCTTGTGTTCGATGGCCGGACCGGGTTCGTCAACGTCAGCGCCGAGGGTCGCGGGCGGCTTGGGCCGTGGCCGATGCGGGTGCCGCTGAGGCTGCGCGCGGCGGCGGTGACCGGGGCCGGCGATGTCGCGGGGGGGATATTGCGCAACATCAGCCTGGAAGGGATGCTGTCGATCACGCCGAAGCTCGTGCGCGGCGACCGGCTCGCGTTGCGCAGCGACAAGCTCGACGGGACAGTGTCGCTGCTGATCGACCTCGCCACCGGGCGGTTCGACCTTCTGCTCGCGGGGGGACTGAAGCGCTACCTCATCCCCAATCTCGGGGTGGTCGATGTCGAGACCGAGTTGCACGTTGTCCCCGGCCCCAACGGCAAGGGGTCGCGCGTCGTCGGCACCGCCAAAGCGTGGGTACGGCGACTCGACAACAGCTTTTTCGCCAGCCTCACCGGGGGCCTGCCGCGGCTGACGACCAACCTCGAGCGCGGCCCTGACGGCATCCTCCGCCTGACCAATCTGCAGCTCTACTCGACCAAACTGCGGTTGTCGGGCGCCGGAATGCGCCGCCCCGATGGAAGCTGGCTGATCGAGACGAGCGGGCGGCAAGAGCAATATGGCGCTCTCAGGCTGCGGCTCGACGGGGCGATCGAGCGGCCGCGGGTCGAATTGACGCTTGCCTCGCCGAATCAAGCGCTGGGCGTGCGCGAGATGAAGCTGTTCCTCGCGCCGATCGCGGTCGGTTATGACTATCGCGCCAATGGCCAGTCGCGGCTCGGGCCGTTCACCTCGGTCGGGCGGATCCTGCTTCCCAAGGGCGGCCGCGCGACGATCGACATAGGCGCGCTTGCCGTCGCGGGGAGCGTGGCGCGCGGGGCGCTGCGGAGCGATCCGGGAGGATTCACCGGCGTCCTCACGGTCGGCGGCGGGGGGCTGAGCGGAACGCTCGGCTTCGCCCCGATGGGCGGCGGCCAGCAGATCGCGGCGCATCTCAGCGCGAAGGATGTGAGCTTTCCCGGGCCGCCCGCGATCGCGGTGCGTGATGGGCGCATCGACGGGACGATTTTGCTCGCCGAGGGGCGGACGAGCATCGACGGGACGCTGGTCGCGCGCGGGCTCGAGGCGGGGGGCGTGAGCCTTGCCCGGCTCAATGCGCAGGCGCGGCTGGTAAATGGCGCGGGGCAGGTCCGTGCGTCGCTCGCGGGGCGCAGCGGCCATGCGTTCGACTTCACCACCATTGCCGATGTCGCGCCCGAACGGATCAGCCTGACCGGCAGGGGCCAGGTCGAGCGCCGCATACTGATCCTCGACAGCCCAGCGGTGCTGACGCCGGTGAGCGGCGGGTGGGCGCTGGCGCCGACGCGGATCCGCTTCGGCGGCGGGCGCGCGACGGTGTCGGGGCAAAATGGCAGCACGCCCGAACTTCACGCCGATATTTCAGCGATGCCGATGCAATTGCTGGATCTCTTCTACCCGCGGCTCGGGCTGGGCGGAGTGGCGAGCGGGCGGGTCGATTATCGCTGGGCGGGGCGGCCGAGCGGGCGCGCCGATGT
>JBKJTQ010000188.1:0-3259 GCA_046589895.1 Sphingomicrobium sp. | reverse complement strand
CCGATCGCGGGCTGACCGCGATGAGGTCGTCCGGGTTCCCGCTCACCGCGCAGCGAGCGGGTGGGGAGCGGCGCTGGTGCGCTACGAACTGTTGTTGCTCGCCGAGCTCGGTTTCGGGCTCGACCTCGAACGCTGCGCGGTGAGCGGGAACCCGGACGACCTCATCGCGGTCAGCCCGCGATCGGGGCGCGCGGTGAGCGCTGCCGAAGCCGAGCCCTATCTAGGAAAATTGCTGTCCTTGCCGCGCTTCGTCCGCGAGGGCGGGCAGGCGGGCTGGTCCGACATCATCGACGGACTGGCCTTGAGCGGGCAATTCCTGATGCGCGACCTGATCAGCGACCGCGCCGATTTGGTCGCCGCCGCCCGCGAGCGGTTGATCGAGCGCTTGCGCCGGGCGGCGGGAGTGGCCTAGCCTTCGCCATGGCCGACATCCTCTCCTCTTTGTTTCGCTATCAGGCCCAAACCGCCGGGGTGACGGTGCGCGTGTCGGTCGCTTACCTCGCCGACCAGTCCTCGCCCGAGGCGGGGCGCTGGTTCTGGTCCTATCATATCCGGATCGAGAATCATCGCGATGCCGCGGTGCAATTGCTCGCACGCCATTGGATGATCACCGATGCGCGCGGCAACGTCCATGATGTGCGCGGGCAAGGCGTGGTCGGGGACACGCCGCGGATCGAATCGGGTGACAGCTATGATTATGTTTCGGGTTGCCCGCTCGATACCTCGTCGGGGAAGATGGCGGGTGAGTTCCACATGGTCGACGAACAGGGTTCGACGTTCGACATTCAGATTCCCGCGTTCGACCTTTCCGCTCCCGCAGCCTGACATCGGCGCGTGTCGCGCGCGTCACGCCGTGCTACAATCGCGACTCGACTCGACACGCGTGAAACAATAATGCCAATCCAACCGTTACGGACCTTGTCGCCATCCATTTGGACTTACCGTCCCGACGTTGCCTGGCGTTTCTTGAGGGAGGATGCGCGATGAAGACCAAATTGACTGCGGCACTGGCGGCGAGCATGGCGGCGATCGTGGCCCCGACCGCTGCGTCGGCGCAAATGTGGACTCCGGGCGGCGAAATCGTCGGTCAGTCGGTCCAGGTCAACACCAACGGCACCGTCAATACGGTCTATTTCGACCAAGGCGGGGTAGCGCGGATCATGACTCCGGGGGGCAATACAGTCCCCGGGCGTTGGTCGGCGGCGAACCAGCAACTGTGTCTCGATATCGGCACCGGCAGCGCCGAATGCTGGCCTTACCGCTCGGCATTTCAGGCGGGGCAGGTTGTGACCTTGACCAGCAACTGCAACGTCTCCTCGCAATGGACCGCGAACGGCACCAACATGCCCGAACAGCAACGCATGCCCGAGCGCGGCTGAGCCGATCGGGACTTATACAAGGGCGCCGCCTCCGGGCGGCGCCCTTTTTCATGCATGGCGAAGGGTCTGATATTGCGTCACCAAAACAGAAAGGGCGCGGCTTTCGCCACGCCCTCATTCAACGAGAAGGTGGAAAGATCAGTCGGGGCTGATCGGAAGGCGACCATCGTTGTTGCCGCTGAGCAGGACGGCAGCGAGACCGGCGGCGAGCACGAGGCCCGCGAGCAGCGCACCGATACCGAGACCGAAGCCCGGCGCCGCAGCCGGGACGAACACGGGTGCGACGGGCGCGGTTTCAACCGCGATCGGCGCTGCCGGGTCGAGCACGGGGAGGACGCACCCTTGCGCGGGAACCTGGCCCTGAGCGGCGGTGCTGACGCCGGCCGCACCAACCGCTGCGGCGCACACCGCGCTGCGCGACTGCATCGTACCATAAGCGCTCAGCGCGACAAACGGACTGATCGTAGATGGGGCGAACGCCGAAGAGGATAACGGTATTGTCGCTGCCGACGCGACAGTCGAACTTAAGCATAAGGCTAGGCCGGTGATCGCAGCCGCGACATGCCTCAAGTTATTTTTGACCACGAGAACGCCTCTCTGTTCCACACGATGGAAGCCCTGGTCGAGAAGCCGAGTCACTTCCATCTTCGATAACGATAAGCAATGGACTAAGTTCATTCAATTTGGACGAATTAATCGAATGTGCGCGATACGCCACATCCTTCATGCTAGCAACCTGAAATCCAAGCGGAATTCGAAAAAAATATGACGGTCGTCCGTGGATTCTTGTGCAACGCATCATTATCCGCACGTCTTAACAACGTCGTGACGCCGGGAAGGATTGCCCGGTGAAGCGTTTGAGCGCCGCAGATTCCAGTTCGCAAGAGATAGCGCAGCTTGACGCGGCGCGGCGGGGCACGGTTGTGATCGCCGCCAACACCTCGTGGAATTTGGTCAACTTCCGTGCCAATATCATCACGGCATTACAGGAGGAGGGATTTCGCGTCGTCGCGATTGCGCCTCGCGACGCACACAGCGAGGCGCTCAAGGCTATGGGGGTCGAATTTCATCCTTTGGCCTTCCGTAGCGCGGGGATTTCGCCTGCGGCCGATGCCATTCTCTGCTTGCGCTACCTTGCCCTGTTGCGTGCAATCCGCCCAAGCATACTGCTTGGCTTCACGATCAAGCCCAACATTTACGCGTCGCTCGCCGCGCGGCTGCTGGGAATTGCGACGATCAACAACGTCTCGGGGCTCGGCACCGCGTTCATCAAGCAGGGACTGATCACCCGCGTCGCAAATACGCTCTACCGCCAGGCGTTTCGCCACGCGGCGACGATATTCTTCCAGAATGAGGAGGATCGGCAGCAATTCATCACGGCGGGAATCGTCGACCCGGCGCGTGCCCGGCTTTTGCCCGGTTCAGGGGTCGACCTAGATCGTTTCTCTACGGTGCCATTGCCCGAAGGAACGCCGTTCCGCTTCCTGCTCATCGCGCGGTTGTTATGGGACAAGGGAGTCCGGGAATTTGTCGATGCCGCGAGGATCGTGAAGCGGCGTTTCCCCGACGCGCGGTTTCAGATCCTGGGATTTTCCGACGTTGACAATCGCACCGCAATTCCGCGCGCGACGCTCGATCGCTGGATTGGCGAGGGGCTGATCGAACATCTTGGCGCAACCGACGACGTGCGTCCGCACATCGCCGCCGCCGATTGCGTGGTATTGCCCTCCTACCGAGAGGGCTTGCCGCGCTCGTTGCTCGAAGCGTCGGCGATGGCGCGGCCGATCATCGGCACCGACGTTCCCGGGGTCCGGGACGTGGTCGAGGACGGGGTGACGGGTTTGCTGTGCAGCGTTCGAAGCGCCGACTCGCTGGCGGCC
>JBKJTQ010000107.1:0-7361 GCA_046589895.1 Sphingomicrobium sp. | reverse complement strand
AATCTCGACCTTGTCGTAGCAGCGCGGGTCGGCATGCTGGACGCACAGCACCCCGATCGCGCTTTCGCGGCGGATGATCGGCACCCCGGCGAAGCTGTGGAACCGCTCTTCGCCGGTCTCCGGCCGATAGACGAATTCGGGATGGCTCGCGGCCTCGTCGAGGTTGAGGATGCGGCCTTCCTCGGCGATCGTCCCGACCAGCCCTTCGCCCATCGCGAGGCGGGTGACGTGAACCGCTTCCTTGCGCAGGCCGTGCGTGGCGAACAGTTCGAGCGCCTGGTCACGCAGCAAATAGATTGAGCAAACCTCGCTCGCCATTGCCGAGGCGATCAGGTCAACCACCCGGTCGAGCTTGGTCTGCGCCGATCCGCGCCGCGCCATCACGTCGTGGAGCCCGGTCAGAATTTCACGAGCGGAAGCGGCGGCGGTCATGGGCATGGCATCAGCGCTAGCAGGGAAGGGGTGCGCTATGGAAGCGGCAGCGACCACTCCGTTTCGGATGGTTGGTTAAGTCCAGATAAACTTGCGCAGCCGCAATCACTTACCTTCGCAATAAGGATGTTCGCTTGTCCTGCACCGACCAATTGAGATGCCAACAGCAAGACGCGTTTAGGCAGGCTAACCGCCTGAACGCACTCATCGACGACTATGGCGAGGGGGATGATGCCTTTCCGATTGCGGCCCACCTTGCTCGTTTGCTCGGCATTCTCCGCGTTCATTTGGCGCGAGAGGACGACCAACTCTACCCGATGATGATCGCCTCGGGCGACTTGCGCGCGGCGGTCGTTGCTTCGCGCTACCAGTCGGACATGGGAAGCCTGGCCTGGGATCTCGAAACTTTCATGCTGCGCTGGTCGTCGTCGGCATGCATCGCCACCGGTTTCGCTGCCTTTAGACCGCAATGGGTCGCGCTTTTCGCCGCGCTCTCGGCACGGATCGAATGCGAAAACACGTTCCTATATCCGATGGCCGACGCTTTGCCTGGTCATGATCGGAGTGCAGCTGCCTAACCCCGGCTTCCCAACGCGGTGACCGCTTCCTCGACCAGTTCGGCGATAATTTCGGCGACGGGCTCCTCGCGCTTGACCATGCCGACCGACTGGCCGGCCATCACCGATCCGCCCTCGACGTCGCCGTCGATCACCGCGCGGCGCAGCGCACCGGCCCAATAATGTTCGATCTGAAGCTGCGCCTCCATCATCTCGATCGAGCCGTCGTCTAGCAGTCCGGCGACCTCGCGCTGCTTGGCGGCGAACGCCTCCATCTCGCGATTCTTGAGCGCGCGGACCGGGATGACCGGCAGGCGCGGGTCGATCTGGACCGAGGGGATGGCATCACGTGCGGAAGCGCGAATGAAGGCGCGCTTGAAGTGTGGGTGCGCGATGCTCTCGGTCGCGCAGACGAAGCGCGTTCCCAACTGGACCCCGACCGCGCCCATCTCCAGATAGGCCGCAATCGCCTCGCCGCGCCCGATCCCGCCGGCGACGAACACCGGGATGTCGGCCGCAACATGGGGCAGAATTTCCTGCGCCAGCACGCTGGTCGACACCGGCCCAATATGCCCGCCCGCCTCCATCCCCTCGATCACCAGCGCATCGGCGCCCGAGCGGATCATCTTCCTGGCCAGCGCGAGTGCGGGGGCGAAGGCGATCAGCTTGGCGCCATTGCCCTTGATCCGGTCGATCGCTCCCCCCGGTGGAAGCCCGCCTGCCAGCACGACATGCGTCACCTGATGCCGCGCGCACACGTCGATCAGATCGCTCAATTGTGGGTGCATGGTGATCAAATTGACCCCGAACGGCTTCATCGTGCGCGTCTTGGTTTCGGCGATCTCGATGTCGAGCAACTCGGGCGTCATCGCCCCGCACGCGATCACCCCAAACCCCCCGGCATTGCTGATCGCCGCGACCAGGTGGCGCTCGGAAACCCAGCTCATCGCACCGCCGAGAATGGCAAAACGGGTGCCAAGGAAGTCGGTCCCGCGGTGCATCAATTCGGTCAGCCGCAGCGACCCCCCATCGCCATGCATCGCGCGCGGTTCGACGATCATTCCTTCGCCGCTCATGCGGCCTCGCCCCGCGGCGCGTCGAGGCCGTAGGCGGTGTGAAGCACGCGAACGGCAAGCTCGGTATATTCCTCGGGGATCAGCACGCTGACCTTGATCTCGCTGGTGGTGATGGCGAGGATGTTGATGCCGCGGCCAGCGAGCGCGTCGAACATCGCCGCCGCGATCCCGGCATTGGAACGCATGCCGACACCGACCGCGCTGACCTTGACGACACTGGTGTTGGTCAGAAGTTCGTCGAAGCCGATCGCTTCCCGACGCTGCTCCAGCACGGCGACGCTGTGGGTCAGCGAAGCGCGCGGCACGGTGAAGGTCAGCACGCTCGGCTCGCCGGCGCGCGGTACGCTCTGAACAATCATGTCGACGTTGACATTGGCTGCGGCCAGTGGCGCGAAGATGGCGGCGACCGTGCCCGGCCTGTCGGGCAATCCGGTCAGCGTGACCATCGCCTCGTTCGGGTCATGGGCGATGCCGGTGATGAGGTTGCGTTCCATTTGCTGTCCTTCAAGAGCCTCGTCGCCGACGATCATCGTGCCCGGCGCATCCTCGAATGAGGACAGCACGGTGAGCGGCATGTTATAGCGCATGGCAAGGCCGACCGAGCGGGTCTGCAACACCTTGGCGCCGACGCTGGCGAGCTCGAGCATCTCCTCATAGGTGACGAGGTCGAGCTTGCGCGCCGCGGGCACAATGCGCGGGTCGGTGGTGTAGACGCCATCAACATCGGTGTAGATGTCGCATCGGTCGGCCTTGATCGCCGCCGCCAGCGCGACCGCTGAAGTGTCAGACCCGCCGCGGCCGAGCGTCGCTACCTCGCCCTCGCTGGTCACTCCTTGAAAACCGGGAATGACGGCGATCCCGCCGCCGTCGAACACGCGTTCGAGCACTTCGACGTTGATCCCCTCGATCAGCGCCGCGCTGTGCCCCGACGCGCGGATCGGCAGCTGCCAGCCCATGTAGCTGCGCGCGTTGAGGCCCATGCCCTGCAGGGTGATGGCCAGTAGACCGCTGGTGACCTGCTCTCCGCTGGCCACCACCACGTCATATTCGCGCGGGTCGTAGAGAGCAGCGGCCTCGCGGCATAATTGCACCAGCCGGTCGGTCTCGCCGGCCATCGCCGAGACCACGACGAGTACTTCATTCCCCGCCTCGGCCTCGCGCTTGACGCGCGCCGCGACGCTGCGGATGCGCTCGATCCCGGCCATCGACGTTCCGCCGAATTTCATCACTATTCTCGGCGCTGGGCGGGGCATGGAGCGGGCGTTTTCCTCGTGGCGGGGCTAGGCGCGTCCTGTTAGGGTTGCAGCATGGCCAAGACAAGCATGAGCGAGGGCTTGCCCCGAGCGACAACCAGCATCGTGCAATCTGAGGCAGCCCACTTCGGCGCCATCGCGGGCGACTGGTGGAATCCCGACGGCGCCTCGGCGATGCTCCACAAATTGAACCCGGTGCGCCTGTCCTACATCCGCGACATGGTCGATCAGCATTTCGGATTGGACGAGTGCGCGCTCCGCCCACTGACCGGCAAAAGCGCGCTCGACGTCGGCTGCGGCGCGGGGCTTCTCGCCGAACCGCTCGCTCGGCTGGGGGCCAGCGTCACCGCCGTAGACGCCGCGCCTGAACTGATCGACGCCGCCCGCGTGCATGCTGCCGGGCAGGGGCTGGACATCGACTATCGTGCGGTCGGGGTCGAAACCCTCGAAGGCGACTATGACCTGGTCACCGCATTGGAAGTGATCGAGCATGTCGCCGATCCGCAGGGCTTCGTCACCGGCCTCGCCGCGCGCCTCGCGCCGGGCGGGCTGCTGATCCTCTCGACCCCCAACCGCACCGCCTGGTCGAAGCTGCTTACGATCACGCTCGCCGAAGGCTTGGGTCGAATTCCCAAGGGCACCCACGATTACGACAAGTTCATCGACCCCGATACTATGCGCGGTCTGCTGGCCAAGGCGGGAATGGAAGTGATCGACGTCGAAGGAGTTGCTTTCTCTCCAACCCGCGGACTGCACTTGAGCGAAGACGTCCGCCTCAACTACCTCGTCGCCGCGCGAGGCGTGGGGGATTAGAGCCCACGCACCTCGGACGGCAGACTACCCCGGTTACGCTGGTCCAGAAACTTATCGCTGTCCTCCTCAAGCCTGGCGCGCGTCGCCTGCCAATTCGCACGCGTTCGACAAATGCGCTTACTCACGATCGATCCCAAGGGGGTTTCACTGCGGCAAATTTTCTTTTCTGGCGCCGACGGTACAGCCAAGGCGGAAACGGCGGCCGCATTTTGTCCGACAGCCGCGCCCGAAGTGAAAATGAGCGACGCGACGATTAACGATTTGGCTAAGGCCATGAAATGCGACTCCCACGCAAATTTCGACTTTCCCGTATGAAGATCGGGGGCGGTTTGCGCAAATGCTTTTCGATCACAGTCTCATCGTCTTGCGGCATCAGCGCGGTTTGACGAACCTCAGCGTCATGCGGTCGCTCTCGCCGATCGCGGCATAACGCGCACGGTCCTTGTCTTTCAGTTGGTAGGTCGGCGGCAATGTCCACACGCCTTCGGGATAATCGGTATTGTCGAGCGGATTGGCGTTGATCTCGCTCATCGCGACCAGCCGGAACCCCGCGGTTTCGGCGAGCCGGCGGACGGTCGAGACCTTGACGTAGCCGCTTTTCTTCTCGCGCGCGGGATCGGCATTTTCAGGGAGCCGATGCTCGACCACGCCAAGCGTCCCGCCGGGCTTGAGCATCGCAAACATTTGGGCAAACGCCTGGGTCTCGAACGGCGTGTCGCCCATCATCCAGTTATGAACGTTGCGGAAGGTCAGCACGACATCAACGCTGCCCGGGGCGACCGGGGTGCCGCCGGCGGTCGGCAGAATCGGGAAGTTCGCGGTGCGGATCGTGGCGTAGGCCGCGGGCTGGGCAGTGACGAGCTTGCGAAGCCCGGTCAGGCCGCGCTCGCTTGCCGCGCCAATATAGGTGCCGCCCCCCTGCGCCAGATAAGGCGCCAATATCTCGGTGTACCAGCCGCCGCCGGGCCAGATCTCGACCACGGTGTCGCTGGGCCGCACCCCGAAAAAAGCGAGCGTCTCGACCGGGTGGCGATATCGGTCGCGCGCCATGTTCGCCGCGGTCCGCGTCGGGGAAGCGACGGCAAGCCGCAGCGGGCCCTGATCGAACACGGTGACACGCTGCGCCGGCACGCAGGACGCGAGCAGCGCCGATCCGGCGAGGACACGGACAAGCATTGCGGTTCTTACGGTCACATCATTCTCCCACGGAAATTTGATCGACTCATGATCGGTGGGGCGCGGGTGTGCAAGCTTTCGCTATTGATTGGGGCTTCGCGTACAACTTTTTAAAAATCGACCTTGTCGTAATGCGCCGGGGGAACGATCACTTCCATCCGCTCGCCGAGCAGCGGCCTGAAGCACGGTCGCGATTTCATTACCGCATACCAATCCTTGGTCTGCTTGTGCCCGCGCCAGACGAGCGCGTCGAGATAATCTATCACGCTCAATTGCGCCGCGGCGGTGAAATCGGCGAGGCTCAGCGACGCCCCCGCCAGCCAGCGGCGGTGGTCGAGGAGATAGTCCATATAATCGAGGTGCCCGTTGGCGATCCGCATCGCCTCGCGCAAGATCCGCGTATCGGGCGATTCGCGGCTCACAAGCCGCTTGCGCATCCGCTCGTGCATCAGCGGCTCGACCACCTCGCGGTACAATTTCTCGTCGAACCATTCGGCGAGGCGGCGGATTTCGGCGCGGGCGACGGCATTGCCGTGGATCATCGGCATCTTGTCGACCGTCTCGTCGAAATATTCGACGATCGGCTGACTCCCGATCAGCGTAATCCCGGCCGCGCCGTCGACCAGCACCGGGGTTTCGCCGGCGGGGTTGAGGTCGATGAATTCGTCGCGACGCTCCCACGGATTTTCGCGCACCAGCTCATGCGCCACGCCCTTCTCGCCCAGCACCAGCCGGACCTTGCGCGAAAAGGGACAAAGCGGAAATTGGAACAGCTGCCACATGAAACGGCAGCTTTAGCGGCGGCAGCGCGTCCTACAAGCCGTCATGCCGGACTTGATCCGGCATCTGCCTTGTTTTCTTCAAGCCAAGAAAGGCGGATCCCGGGTCGAGGCCGGAGTGACGGTGGAGGCTCAGCGCTTGGGGTACGTCGGGTCAGGCAGATTGCCGACCGCCTTGCCGACCTCGGCCTCAAGCGTTTCGCTGGCCTGCTCCATCGCCGCGATCATCGCCGGCAGCGAGGCGACGAGCGCGCGGGTCATGCCCTGGATCATCGGCCCAGACCGCGCGACCTGCCGCTCCAGATCGCCAGCATCGGCGACATCGCGCACACGGCGCTTGCGCTCGGCGGGGGTGGCGGGGCGTCCGGCGATCGCCGCTTCGATCTCGCCCACCGGCAAGTCGAGCATGGCCTTGCTCATCGCCCCCATCACGCGGCCCATCTTGTCGGCCATCGCGGGGTCGGTAAGCTCGGGCGGCAGCGCGACAGGCGCGGTCGGCTTGGCGACAGGCGGCGCCGCGGCAAGCGCGGACGGCATCAGCAGCAACGGCAGGATCAACAGGCTACGCATCTTCCAAACTCCCGACGAATCGAGCGCGAAGGATGGCATAGTTTCGTTGACAATCAAAGGCTTCGGGCTGGCGTCGGCCGAACGCCGCCAGTCAGCTGCCCGATTTCGCTTCGGGAAGCTTCTCGAGATAATCGCGGATGACGGTCGTCATTTCCAACTCGAGCGTGCCGCGGTGCTGGTCCAGCATGCCGGTGATGAGCGGCATGAATTCGGCCATCAACGCGGGCAATTGGCGATTGAAGCGCTGCATCACCGGGTCGCGATACAGCACGGCCATATGGTCGAGATCGGCGGCGCTGTAATGCCGCGCATAGAGCAAGGCGGTGGCGCTGCGCAGTTTGGGTTCGTCGACCAGGCGTGCCTTCATGAAGCGATCGGCAACTGCGCTTAGCTCGACGATCAGTGAGTCATCAACGGGCCGTTCAAGCTTTTCTTCAAGCCGCCGTTTGATGTCGGCCTTCATCGGCGCAACCATCGATTGGGTGGTTCGCCGCATCAGATCCTCATAGCCCATTGCATCGAGCAGCCGATGTGCAGCGGCCAGGCTGGCGGGGTTCGCGTTGGGCACGCTGGCGATTGGCGGCGCGGGCGGCGAGGGCGCCGCTGCGGCGGTACCACCCGATACGCACAGCGCGCAGCACAGGGCGAACAGAGGTCGAATCATCATTCGCAATTCCCTTCCGCTTCGACGTGACCCTAAGCGCT
>JBKJTQ010000301.1:0-5068 GCA_046589895.1 Sphingomicrobium sp. | reverse complement strand
CAGCGTCAGCTGACCGGTGAAAAGTCGCAAGGCACGGTCAAGTTCTTCAACGCGATGAAGGGCTTCGGCTTCATCAGTCGCGATGACGGACAGCCCGATGCGTTCGTGCACATTTCGGCCGTCGAGCGTGCCGGGCTGCCGACAATCAACGAAGGCGACCGATTCGAGTTCGAGATTGAGGTCGATCGCCGCGGCAAATATGCCGCGGTCAATCTGACTCCGATCCAAGAGTAATCCGCTTTACGGACAGTAACAGCCCGCCCGGCGTGATCCGGGCGGGCTTTTTCATGGCCGCACAATCGGGCACAGGTGCGCGATGCACCTTGAGTCCGCGTCCCACGAGGACCTTCCGGCGCTCCATGCGCTAATCGAGTCCGCCTATCGCGGCGATTCGGCGCGACGCGGGTGGAGTCATGAGGCCGACCTGCTTAAAGGGCAGCGCACCGATCTCGCCGCGCTCGAGGCGATGATCGCCGATCAGGCGCAGCATCTGCTCGTGTTGCGCGATCATGACGAATTGCGCGCCTGCGTGGCCTTGACCGACAGGAGCGACGGCCTTGCCTATCTGGGCATGCTGACAGTCGATCCGGCGCGCCAGTCGGCGGGGCTGGGCAGGCTGATTCTGGCGGCAGCCGAGGACCATGCCGCCGACCATTTCGCCGCGACCCGCATCGAAATGACTGTCATCGCCCAACGCGCCGAGCTCATCGCCTGGTATGAACGGCGCGGCTACGCGCAGACCGGCGAGCGCCGCCCCTTCCCCGCACACGACCCGCGCTTCGGCCTGCCCCAACGCGACGATCTCGAATTCGTGGTGCTGAAAAGAGTGCTCTAGGAATCTGTTTCAATTTCAGGGAATGAAATCGGCTCTAGGTCGCCATTGCGAGCAGGGTCTCGATCCGGTCGGCCTCATGCGCGGGCTTGTCGGTGCGGATGCGGCTGATGCGCGGGAAGCGCATGGCGAGGCCCGATTTGTGGCGCTTGCTGGCGTGGATCGAATCGAATGCCACTTCGAGCACGAGCGTCTTTTCGACTTCGCGCACCGGGCCGAAGCGATTGAGGGTGTTCGCGCGCACGAACCGGTCGAGCATCTTCAACTCCTCGTCGGTGAAACCGAAATAGGCCTTGCCGACGGGAAGCAGTTCGCCGTCAGCGCCCCACGCGCCGAAGGTATAGTCGCTATAGAAGCTCGAGCGCTTGCCCGACCCGCGCTGGGCGTACATCATCACACAATCGGCGGTCAGCGGGTCGCGCTTCCATTTGTACCACAGTCCGACCTTGCGCCCCGCGACGTAGGGCGAATCGCGGCGCTTTAGCATGATCCCCTCGACGCCTTCGTCGCGTACCCCGGCGCGAACCTTCTCGAGCGCCTCGAAACTCTCAGCCTCGATCAGTTGCGAGAGGTCAAAGCGTTCGGGATCGAGCCGCGCGACGAAGGTTTCGAGCCGCTTGCGCCGCTCCGTCCAGGGCAGCGCGCGGATGTCCTCGTCGCCGTCGAACAATATGTCGTAGAGGCGGACGAAGGCGGGAAACTGGCCCTGAATCCTGGCACTGACATTCTTGCGCCCAAGCCTTTGCTGGAGCGCGTTAAAGCTTGCCGCCGCGCCGCCATGGGAGTCGGCGCCTTGGGTCTCGCCGCGGACGAGCAATTCACCGTCGAGGACGCCCAGGCACAAAAATGCCGCGGCGACGTCGGGAAAACTCCCTGAAATATCGTCCCCGGTTCGGCTATAAAGTCGCGTGTCGCCCCCGGCGTGGACGAGCTGGACGCGGATCCCGTCCCATTTCCATTCGGCGGCCCAAGTCGCGGCAAAGTCGCCGTCGAGGCTGAAGCGGGTTTGCTCGATCGGGTGCGCGAGCATGAACGAGCGGAAGACGGGGATGCCGGTGACGATCGGCGCGCCGGCGCGGCCTTCGCCCCATTCGAACAGCTCGGCGAACGGCGGCCTCAGCCCGTGCCACACTTCCTCGACCGCCTCGACATTGAGCGCGAACGCGTCGGCGAGCGCCTGTTTGGCGAGCCGCGCCGAAATTCCGACCCGCAGCGCCCCGGTGGCGAGCTTGAGGATTGCGAACCGCCCCGACGGATCGAGATGGTCGAGCATCTCTTCGAGCACGCGCGGCGCGTCCGACCTGCTCGCCGCCTTCAATCGATCGACCGCGTCGGACAGGCGGACGGTGCCGTCGTCGACCTCGGGCGGCTCCCCTTCCGGCGCGGGCCACAGCAGCGACACCGTTTCGGCCATGTCGCCAACGTAATCGCGGCTCATCTTGAGCAGAATGGGATCGATCCGCTCCTCGGCGAGCGCGCGCACCACTGCTGGTTTGACCGCGGGAATGTCGAGCGTCCCGGTCAGCGCGGCGAGCGCGAGACCGCGATCGGGATCGGGGGTCTGCTTGAGATAGGCGCCGATCAGCCGCAGCTTGCCATTGCGCGAGCGCGTATAGACGAGGTCGTCGAGCAATTGTGAAAAAGCGCGCATGCCGGGACAATGCTTGGCGCCGCGAAACGCTGCCTTAGTGGAGCCGGACCGCAAGCGCGGCGAGGATCGATTCGCGGTCCTGTGCGCGGTCGCTGTGGAGCGCTTCGTCCATGTGGCTGAGGCAGGCACGGGTTGCCTCGCGGTGCCCGGGCAATAGCGCATGGTGCGCGCCATAATCGGCGAGACCTTCGAGCGCAGCCAGACCGTACTCGGCGGCCAGTGAGCGGATCGCGGCCATCTTTGCGCAAATGTCGATCGGCTTGAGCTTCGCCGCGCGAGTCTCAATCTCGGCGATCTGGAGGCCGATGCGGGTGCGGACATCGGTGAGCGAATCGGCAGCGGCCATGGCGTTTCTCTTTCGTTGTCGCCGTCAATCTCGCTCAAATTGGTTAACGGTGCGGCAAAGCGGCACCGCAATCGAGTCCGGGCTCGGCTTGACAAATTCGGCCCCCACCGTCATTGACCCGCCCCTGAGCGGCGCTTGCGTGCCGCTTTCTTATTTTTGCAGATTCAGGATAGTCGCGATGGCCAAGCCGGCAACCGTCAAGATCAAGCTCGTCAGCACTGCCGACACCGGCTTCTACTACGTCACCAAGAAGAATCCACGCAACACGACCGAGAAGATGTCGTTCCGCAAATATGACCCGGTCGTGCGCAAGCATGTCGAGTTTAAGGAAGCGAAGATCAAGTGACGAAAGAGCGCACCGCGCTCGCTTCGTCATCCCGGCCTTGAGCCGGAATTCACCTTCTACCATTTCCAGTCAGATGGACCCCGGTTCAAGGCCGGAGTGACGGCTGTCCACCTTTTCGGGTAACCGCCCCGCCGCCAGCAATTCGTCGACCGCCTCGACGAAGCGGGCGACCGAAATCGGCTTCGAGACATAGGATTGCGCCCCCGCCGCGCGCATCCGTTCGTCGTCGCCCTGCGCCGCATAAGCGGTTACTGCCATGATCGGGACATCGCTTAGCTCCTCGTCGGCACGCACCAAATGCATCAATTCGATCCCCGACAGGTGCGGCAACTGGATATCGGTGATGATCAAGTCGGGGGCGAAGGCACGCGCCGCCTCAAGCGCGTCGCGGCTGTCGGTCACCGGCTGCGCATCATGGCCATGCGCCTTCAGCAAGTCGCAGAACAGCTTGATGTTGAGCGCATTGTCCTCGACAACCAGAATCTTGGCCACGCTGAGACTTTTCCTTTTGCCCTGATTGACGGCTGATAAGCGATGTTGACCCCGACGACAAATGACGCCGAGGCGCTGGCTCTCGCTGCTATAGCAGCGACGCTGGAAGACGAACGTCGCGCGCGGCGGTTCCTGGACCTCACCGGGCTTGAGGTCGGCGAATTGCGCGATCGCGCGGCGGCGGGCGACCGCAGCCTGCTCGCCGCGACGCTCGCCTTTCTCGAAAGCCACGAACCCGACCTGATCGCGGTGGCCGAGGCGATCGGGTCGAGCCCGGCCCAGCTCGTCGTCGCGCGGGGAGTGCTTGAGGTATGAATCGCCCCGTACGAAAGGCTCAGGGCAGGCCGCTGCTGCTCACCGACTGCGACGAAGTGCTGCTCCACATGGTGGCGCATTTCGATGCCTGGCTCGACGAGGCGCATGGGATTCGCTTCGCGTTCGAAAGCGGGAGTTTCGGGGGCGCGATGACCGACAAAGCGAGCGGCGCGATCGTCGGCGAGGAGCGAGTCTGGCCGCTGCTGGAAGAGTTTTTCCGCAATGAGATGCACCGCCAGACGATCGTCCCCGGCGCGGTCGAGGCGTTGGGGCGGATCGGCGAAATCGCCGACATCGTCATTCTCACCAATTTGGGCGACGAGGCGCATTCGTGGCGGGTCGACCAGCTCGCCGCACATGGTATCGCGCATGAGGTGGTGTGCAACCGCGGTGGCAAGGGGATTCCGGCGAAGGCCATCATCGAGCGTTATGGTGCGACTCGTGCGGCGTTCGTCGACGACCTGCCAGTCCACCACGCCTCGATCGCCAAGCACGCGCCTCACGTCCACCGCCTCCACATGATCGCCGAGCCGCGGCTGGCATCGGCAATTCCGCCCGCTGAAAAGGCGCATGCGCGGATCGACGACTGGCCGACCGCGACCGAGTGGCTGCTCGACCGATTGACGGGCCAATGACCAGAACCGCCTTCATCACCGGCGCTACCGCCGGAATCGGCGCCGCCACCGCGCGCAACCTGATAGCCGACGGCTGGCACGTCGTCGTCACCGGACGGCGCGTCGATCGGCTCGATGCCCTGAAGGCCGAGTTGAGTGGGAAGTGCCACGCGCTGGCGCTCGACATGCGCGACCGGGGCGAAGTTGCGGCAGTGCTTGATGCGCTGCCTGCCGAATTTGCCGCGATCGACCTGTTGGTCAACAATGCCGGCCTCGCTCCGCCGATGGATGCGTTCCAGGACGCCGGCCTCGGCGCGTTGACCAACGTCATCGACACCAATGTCACCGGGCTGGTCGCGCTGACCCAGACGCTGCTGCCAGAACTGATCGAGCGCAAGGGCGCGATCGACCTGTTGGTCAACAATGCCGGCCTCGCTCCGCCGATGGATGCGTTCCAGGACGCCGGCCTCGG
>JBKJTQ010000076.1:0-6623 GCA_046589895.1 Sphingomicrobium sp. | reverse complement strand
GTTGGCGGTGGCCGCGATCGCAATTGCTGCGGGCTTGCCCTTGTTCTGGCTTCAGCTACGCGCCAACCGCCAGCGCAAGATGTTCATCGAGCAGTTCCCGGTCGCGCTCGACGTGTTCGTGCGCGGGCTTCGCGCCGGTCATCCCATCTCGGCCGCTCTAGAGCTGCTGACGGTCGAAATGCCCGATCCGATCGGATCGCAGTTCGGGCAGGCGGTCGACGAGGTCACTTATGGTGCCGACCTGCGTGACGCGCTGCAATCGATGGCCGAACGCTGGAACCTCGACGACATGCGAATGTTCGTCGTGTCGCTGTCGGTCCAGAGCGAGACCGGGGGCAATCTTGCCGAAGTGCTCGAAAATCTGACCAAGGTGATCCGCGAACGCGCTTCGATGATGATGAAGGTTCGGGCGCTGTCGAGCGAGGGTCGGATGACCGCGCTGATGCTCACCGCCCTGCCGATCCTCGCCTTCACTTCCCTGTTCCTGCTCAACCCCGCCTTCTACCTTGACGTCGCCGACGATCCGGCGTTCGTTCCGGGCTTCGTCGGACTGGGGCTGCTCTACGCGATCGGGTTCGTCTCGATCCGTCGCCTTGTCGATTTGAAGGTGTGACGCGATGATCGAAATTCTCGCCTTCAACCCCTTCGTCAAGCTGGCGTTGCTTGGCGCTTTGTTCCTGGTTGTCGTCGCTGGGGCTTATCTGGCGACGCTGGCGATCGAGCGGCGACACGGGGCGCGGCAACGGCTTGTGACCGATGTCGTCGCGCCGAGCGGACAGGCGGGCAGCTATGGCTCGCTCCGCGCGCAGGAGCGCGAAAGCGTATGGCTCAAGCTGGTCGAGACTATCGAACGCACGGGGGTGTCGCTGGTCGACACGCGCAGCGAAGCACTGCGCACCAAATTGGTCGCGGCGGGATTGACCGCGCCTTATGCCCCGCGGCTCTATACGCTGATCCGTCTCGTGCTGGTGATCGGCCTGCCGTTGGCGATGCTGGCGCTGATGTGGCTCAGCGGCGCGCGCCCGAGCATGACCAAGCTATATTTCGTACTGATGTTCGCGGCGTTGATCGGGCTCTACCTCCCAACGCTGCTGGTGCGCATTCGCGCCGATCGGCGACAGCAGCAGATCATCAACTCCTTTCCCGACTCGCTCGACCTGATGCTGATCTGCGTAGAGGCCGGGCTCGGGCTGGAAGCGGCCTTCAACCGGGTAGGTAAGGAAATGGCGACCAGCCACCCCTTGCTCGCCGAGCAATTGGGCGCGGTCGTGCTTGAGCTTCGTGCCGGGCGGAGCCGCGACGAAGCCTTGCGGCGGATGGCCGATCGCGCTGGCGCCGACGAAATCCGCGCCTTCGCGACATTGCTTATCCAGTCGACCAAGCTCGGCTCCTCGATCGCCGATACGCTGCGCATCTACGCGTCCGAAATGCGCGAGAAGCGCCGCATGCGCGCCGAGGAGAAAGCGCATCGCCTGCCCGTCTTGCTGTCGATACCGCTCGTCGCCTGCATGCTTCCGGTGATGATCGGGGTGCTGATGCTCCCCGCGGTGATCCGCGTCTTGCGCTCGGTGCTTCCGGCGCTGCAGGGCGGAGCAGCCGGATGAATGATCGGGGGAGATTCTTTCGCGGGCGGATCGGTCGTCGCGGCGCACTTGTCGCGCTGCTCGTTGGGGTCGCGCTGGCCGCTGGCTGTGCGTCCGATCCCGCGGTCGAGGTGCGATCGATCGGCGGTCCGGCGCGCGGCGCGGCGGCGGGGGACGCGCTTTCGCTTGGGCGAGCATCGCTCGCACTCGGCAATGTCGGGCTCGCGCTGCAACAATTTCGCCTGTCGCTCCGCGCGCATCCGGGCTCGATTGAGGCGGTGGGCGGGATTGCGCTCTGCTATGACGAAATGGGACGCGCCGACCTGGCACGGCGCTATTATGAGGAGGCGCTCGCTATAGCGCCAGCGAATTTGCCGCTGTTGCGGATGTATGCATCGTCGCTCGCTCGCCATGGCGCCGCCGAAGAGGCGCAGGCGGTGATCGGTGAGATCGCGCTGCGCAGCAAGGCGCCAGCGGCACAGTGGGTGTTCGAACCCGTTGCTGCCAAGCCGATCGCACCATCGGCTGCGCCGGAAAAAATCGCGACGGTCGAGTCCGCGCCGCCGTCGGCTTCCGTGCCACAGCAAGGCGTCGCGCCCAAAGTTCGGCTCGAGCGCATTTCGCTGGGGGAAGTTGCGCTCGTCACCAGCGGGATTGCGCAGTGGACCACACTCCCCGAGGCGACCGCAGCGCGGTCGGTGCGTCTGCTCAATGCCGCGCGGCGCCAGGGACTCGCCGCGCGCCATCGCGTTCAGCTCCGGGATGCGGGTTGGCGCGGGATCGCGATCGGCGATGCACCGCGCCAGCGTGAGTCGAGTCTGATCCTTTATCCCGCGGGACAAGGTCGCGACGCGCGGCGCCTCGCCAACCAGCTGCGCATCGCCGCGATGCGCCCCGAGGCAAGGTCCGACATCCTAGTCCTGCTCGGGCGCGACCGCGGCTGATGCTCGGCGCCCTCATCGCCGCTGCCGTTGTGGCTTCGTCCGTGCCGTCGGGGGAAATCGATCGTGCGATCGCCATGCGCCGCTTCGATCAAGCTCGCATGATGATCGCGGCGGCGGTCGAAGCGGGGGCCACGGGCGCGACGATCGAGCGCCCACTGGCCGCGCTTGCTTTTGCCGCGGGACGTGATGAGGAAGCGCTTTCGCGGCTGACCGCCCTGCTGCGCACCGCTTCCGACGATGTGCTGCTGCTCGAACAAGCGACAATCGCTGCAATCCGCTGCGGCAAGATCGACCAGGCTGCCCTGTTTGCTGAGCGCGCGACCCTCAATCCGGAGGCATCGTGGCGCGTGTGGAACGCCAAGGGTGTGCTCGCCGATGCAGCGCGCGACTGGCCCGAGGCGGATCGCGCTTATGCGCGGGCCGAGGCGCTTGCAGCCGACCGTCCCGAAGTCGCCAATAACCTTGGCTGGTCGCGGCTGTTACGCGGCGATTGGCAGGGCGCCGATCAGGCGCTTGCCCGCGCGGCCGCGATGCAGCCTGATGTAATGCGGACGGCCAACAATCTCGATCTTGCGCGAATGGCGCTTGCCGGGGAGTTGCCGCGGCAGGGGGCGGGCGAGTCGGCGGCGACCTATGCCGCGCGGCTCAACGATGCCGGGGTCGCGGCGCGGCTGCGCGGACAGAAAGCGCGTGCGCGCGCGGCCTTCGCGCAGGCGATCGAAGCTTCGGGGCATTGGTATGCCCGCGCCAGCGCCAATCTCGCACAGGTCGAGGGCCGCGAGTGAATCTGCTGCGCGACGCCCCGCTGTGGGCGCACCTGTTCCTCGTCGCTCTGTTGTTCGCCGCGGCGGCGCAGGACATTGTCCAGCGGCGCATCTCCAACTGGCTGTGCCTCGGCGTGATTGTCGCCGCCGTCGTCGCCGCATTCGCAATCGGGCCGACCTTCGCTCTTTGGCAGAACGGCCTGATGTTCGCGCTATTGCTCGCCATCGGCGTTCCATTGTTTGCAGCGGGATGGCTCGGCGGGGGCGATGTCAAACTGTTCGCCGCGCTCGGACTGTGGGCCAATCTGGCCACGATCCTGCCATTACTGTCGAGCATCCTCATCACCGGCGGCGTGCTCGCGCTGATCTCGCTCGCGGTGCGCCGGGGCAAGATCTCGCGCCGAACCAAGGGCCTGCCATATGGAGTCGCCATCGCGGTCGGGGCGGCGCTCATATTGTTCCAGCCGATGTTATTTCCACCCGAGCCCAAAGACCCGTTCGATCTGCGCGCGGCGCGTCAGGCCGCGGCGGCGCGAAGTCCCGCGAACCAATGATCGATCCCGGCAAAAACGGTTCCGATCAGACGCTCGTCGTGAAGCGCGTGGCCGACGAGGAAACTGCCCTGGATCGCCGCTAGCAGGAAGCGGGCATGACCTTCAGCGTCGTCCCGTTTCACCCCGCCCGCCGCGAATTGAGCGGCGAGCCACGCCAACTGGCGCTCGTATGCCGGCGCCGCGGCGACCGCGAGATCGCCCCCAATCTGGCGCAGGTCGCGGTTGAGCCCGGCGATCGGGCATCCGGCGACGGCATAATCGCTCCGGCACCGTTCGGCCCGTGCGATGAAACTCGACAATCGCTCCCATGGGTCGGTGTCGCTCTCGACCTCGTCCAGCGATCGATCGACGCGCCGCAACCATTCGTCGGCGACAGCCGCGGCGAGGTCGTTCTTCGAGCGGAAGTAATAATAGACATTGCCCTGCGGCACCTCGGCATGGTGCGCCACGTTGGCGAGGGAGGTCGACGTCAGGCCGCGACGATGGAACAGGTCGGCCGCCGCCGCCACCAGCCGACTCTTCTTGTCATTCGCCGCTCGACCCATGTTTTTCCGCTTTAGTTAGTTGACTGACTAAATATCGCACGATAGCAGACTGTCAACGAGAAAGGTGGCGATGATGACATTGGCCCCGATCAGTTCCGCATTTGCCACGCCGCTCGGGCGATTTTCTCGATGAGCGAGGTTCGCGCCGATCAAGCTATCAATGGCGAGCTCGAGCGTGTCGACGGCGTCACGCCCGCAGCGCCGCGTCAGCCCGTGGGCGGCGACCTCGTCAGACGGCACCGCCTTGCAACCCGGCTGTGGCATTGGTCAAACGTCGTCGCCTTGGTCGTGATGCTGATGAGCGGGCTGATGATCTTTAATGCCCATCCGCGACTCTATTGGGGGCACTATGGCGCAAATCCCGATACCGCCTGGTTCGAAATCGGAGCCCGCGGCGATCGCGGGTTCGCCAAATTGGGGACGCTCGAAGTCACCACTACCGGCGTGCTCGGGGTGTGGCGCGACGAGGCCGGAACGGTCCAGCGCCATGCATTCCCGCATTGGGCGACGATCCCCTCGGGCTACAGCCTCGCCGATGCGCGCATCTGGCATATGGCCTTTGCCTGGCTATTTGCGTTTGGTTTGCTGGTCTTCATGATCGTGTCGCTCGTCAACCGTCATTTCCAGCGCGACCTGACGATCAGCGGGGCCGAGATACGCCCTTCACACGTCTGGCAGGACATCAAGGACCATGCCCGTTTGCGTTTCCCGACCGGGGCGGCGGCACTCAGCTACAACGTCCTCCAGAAGTTGTCCTATGCCGGGGTGATCTTCATCCTTCTGCCGCTGATCATCCTCACCGGGCTGACGATGTCTCCGGCGATGACTTCGGGCTGGTCAGGACTGATCGACCTGTTCGGCGGGCGGCAGTCGGCGCGCTCGCTGCATTTTATCGCCGTGGTGGGGCTAGTCGGCTTCGTTATCGTTCATTTGGTCGAGGTGGTGCTCGCCGGCCCTTATAATGAAGTGCGCTCGATGATTAGCGGGCGCTATCGCCTGCCGCGCGAACGCGACGCGGAGGAGGAGTCGAGGCCATGACCGAGCGGCTGATCGCTCGGCGCTCCTTGCTCGGTGGGCTTACGCTTGGCGCGGGAGGCCTGCTTTTGTCGGGGTGCGACAAACTCAACGCCTCGCCCGATGTCCGTTCATTTCTCGAAGGCGCCGAGCAGCTTCATTATCGCAGCCAGCGGCTTGTCGCCGGGGGTGCCGCCCTGGCGCGCGAATATGGTCGATCGGACATGTCGCCGGTGTTCCGCGTCAACGGCAGTTCTGGTCCAACGTCCACGGCCTATGGGGCGCTCGCCGCAGCCAATTTCGCCGACTGGCGGCTGAACGTCGATGGCCTCGTCGCGCGGCCGCTACGCCTGTCGCTGTCCGACCTCGGCGACTTCCCGCAACGCGCGCAGATTACCCGCCACGATTGCGTCGAGGGATGGAGCGCGATTGGCAAGTGGCAGGGCCCGCAGCTCGGCCCGATCCTCCGCGCCGCTGGAATGTCGAGCCGCGCCAATTTCCTCATTTTCCATTGCGCCGACGATTCGGGGGGCATTCCCTATTATGAATCGATCGACCTCAACGACGCTTTCCACCCGCAGACGATCCTCGCCTTGCTGATGAACGATCATCGCCTCCCGGTCCCGCACGGCGCCCCCGTCCGCCTTCGTGTCGAGCGCCAACTCGGCTATAAGCATGCCAAGTTCGTGATGCGGATCGAGGCGCGCGAGCGGATCGACGACCTTTATCTCGGCAAAGGCGGCTATTGGGAAGATCGTGCCGATTATGCCTGGTATGCGGGAATCTGACATGCAACATCTGACCCTGTCGTGCGCCGCGCTGCTCGCCGCTTGCTCTCCAGCCGCCTCGGTTCCGGCCGCCTCCGCCGAGTCCGGAAGGTCCGTCAAATCCAGCACGCCGCGCGCCGATGCCCGACATCCGGTCGTGGTCGAACTGTACCAGAGCCAAGGCTGCTCATCGTGCCCGCCGGCCAATGCCGCGCTCAACGACGTTGCCGGAAAGCCCGGGATCCTCGCGCTGAGTTTTGCCGTCACTTATTGGGACCAATTAGGGTGGAAAGACCGCTTCGCCCGACCCCAGTTCACCACCCGGCAATGGGATTATGCGCGTGCCAGACACCGCGAGCGGGTGTTCACGCCGCAGATCATCGTCAACGGCGGGCCGATGATGGTCGCGGATCAGCCGGTTGAAATGTGCCCGGTTGCCCCCGACCATCATC
>JBKJTQ010000071.1:0-4021 GCA_046589895.1 Sphingomicrobium sp. | reverse complement strand
TCTGGGAAAGTTAGGAAGTGGAGCACCAGATCTTCGGGCCGCCACACCCCGCCAAGCTCATATTGCGCCCAGCTGCCATTGGCCGAGGCGACGATCTCGCCCTCGCCTGATCGCTCGCACGCCCAGCCGCGCGCTTCGAAATATTGTTCGAGCACTTCGATCGGCGCGCCATCGTCGCGCTCGTCATGGTCGTGGAGCTCAGTCAGCGTGCCGCTCCCCCTTTGGCAGGTTTTTTCGCTGCGGCTTCGAGAATCGCTAGCCGCTTGGCCAGCGCATCATTCTCGTCACGCGCCGCCGCCGCCATCGCTTTCACCGCGTCGAATTCCTCGCGGCTGACCAGGTCGAGCCCGCCGACCCATTCACGCATTTTGTCGCGAAAACCGCCCTCGGCCTCGCGGCCCATCCCGGCGATCGTCCCGGCGGCGCCGTTCATCATCTTGACTAGGTCATCGAACATGCGGTTTTGCGATTGCATGGCGTAGGGCTCCTTATTTGTTCGAACATAGGACGGCAGCAGCGTCGTCGCCAGTAGCGCCGTTGATCGCGCCAAGCAGAAACTCGACATTGCCTTCGGGCCCGGTGATCGGGCTCGTTTCGATCCCGACAGGCTGCCAGCCCTTCGACGCGATCCATTCCACCGCAGCGTCGCACACGCGCTGGTGGACGGCCGGGTCGCGAACCACCCCGCCCTTGCCGACCTCCCCGCGACCTGCCTCAAACTGCGGCTTGACCAGCGCAACCAGCTTCGCCCCCGGCCGCGCCAGTCCGAGTGGCGCATCGAGCACTTTCGCCAACGCAATGAAGCTTGCATCGCAAACAATGATGTCGACCGGCTCGGGGATGATTGCGCTCGTCAGACTGCGCGCGTTGGTCTGTTCATGAACGATCACGCGGTCGTCGCTGCGCAGCTTCCAGGCCAATTGATTGGTTCCGGCGTCGATCGCATAAACTCGCGCCGCGCCGCGCGTCAGCAGCACGTCGGTGAACCCTCCTGTCGACGATCCGACATCGAGCCCAACCGCGCCCGTCACGTCAAACGCGAAATGTTCGAGCCCGTGTGCCAGCTTGACCCCGCCGCGCGACACCCACGGATGGTCGCGCCCCTTGACGCTCAGCACCGCCTCAACGGCGAGCGAATCCCCCGCCTTGGCCACGCGCCGGTCCCCGACGAATACATTGCCCGCCAGGATCAGCGCCTGCGCCCGCGTCCGGCTCTCCGCCAGCCCTTGCGCGACAAGCAACAGATCGGCGCGGAGCTTAATCACCGCGATCTTCCTCGCGCTTTTCCTGCTTGCCCTCGGCGACTTGCTCGCTCGCTTCGGCTTCGATCGCGGCAGAGGCGTCGGGGGCGACCTGGCGTGTCGCGGCGCGGTCGGTGAGGCACAGCCTGAAATAGATGGGAAAATGGTCCGAGCCGATGTCGGGCAAGCGGTCGATCGCGACCACTTCCCAATGCGGGCTGACGAACAGATGGTCGAGCGGCCAGCGCAGCATGGGATATTGTGCGGTAAAGGTCGGATAGAAACCGCGCCCGACGCGCGGGTCACCCATCCCCGCAACGTCCTTGAACAGCTTGGTCGTGCGCGACCAGGCGACGTCGTTGAGGTCGCCCATAACCACCGCAGCGCGCCCGGCGTTGCGCACCTTGCGTCCGGTCGCGACCAGTTCGGCATCGCGCTCGCCGCTATCGTCGCCGGGCCACGGCGGCTCGGGGTGAAGCGCGTGGAGGATTATTCGCTGCCCGCCCCGCAGCTTGATGATGACAACGGCCGAGGGAACTCCCGGCTGAAGCAAATGATCGATCCGCCCCGCTATCGGCAGCCGCGACATCAGGATCATACCATAGGTGTTGGGCGCAGGCTCAGACAGGCGATACGGATAGTCGCGCGCCAGCGGCGCCACCGCCTTGGCCCATCCAATCCCCGGTTCGAGCAGGAGCAATACATCGGGCCTGCGCTCCGCGACCAGCTTGAACAGCCGCGGATAATCGCGGTTGGTGAGCAGGACATTGGCGTTAAGCAGCGACAGACTGCGCTCGGGCGGGCACGCCTTCGCGCTCGCGACTTCCTTGGGGTGGAGCGGGAGGTAAGCGAGGAAGTGACTGATCTGCCACGCTAGCGCCGCCGCAACCGCGCCGAGGAGCCACCAGCGCCGCCTGATTTTCAACCCGGCCAGCCCCGCGCCGACGATGACGAGCAAGGCGGCGACCTGTAGCCGCGGATAATCCCACTGCCGCACCCACCAGCGGTCGGTCTGCCACAACGGAAGAAACGACAGCAGGACGAGCAGTAGCGCCAGCCCGACGAGCAACTTTCGCCCCCATCCGCGCCACTTGCTCATGCGTTCCCCCGCACCGACCAGCCTGCGAGCAGGTCGCAGTGGCGGCCAAGCTCGACGACGGTCGGATCTGCCGCCATCGGGCTGGCCGTTGGACGCAAATCATTGCCGCGCATCGACTGCCAGAAGCGCACGACAATGCCTTCGATCTCGGGACGATCGATCGCGATCAGCGTTTCGAGCTTGTCGTCGGGGAACGGGCGCAATGGCGCATGGTAGAAATTGCTCAATTCTCTCCACAGAAAGTGCGCGGTGGTCCCCGATACGCCTTCGAACGCCATCATGGTGACGAACTCGCCCTCGCCTATCGCACGCCGCTTGCGTGACAGTATAAGGTGGCGGCGCGGGGCAAGCGGCATCGTAAGGAAGAACAGGCTGATCAGGCACAGTAGCCCGACCACCAGCCACAGACCCAGGCTCAGGCGATCGCCCCCGCATCGGCGCCGCTGTCGACGTGAACGTCGTTGCGGCGCAGCGCCTTCAGCACGGTCTCGACGATGTGCGGAGCGTTGAGTCCCGCCTCGTCATATTGCTTCGCCGGATTTTCTTGGTCCTGGAAGATGTCGGGCAACCGCATGGTGCGGATCTTTAGCCCGGCGTCGGTCAGCCCCTCGTCGCTCGCCAGCGTCAGGACGTGCGCGCCGAACCCGCCGACCGCGGCTTCCTCGATCGTCACCGCAACCTCGTGGCTCGACAGCAAGCGACGGATCAGTTCCTCGTCAAGCGGCTTGGCGAAACGCATGTCGGCGACGGTCGTCGACAGGCCCTTGGCCTCAAGCATCGTGGCGGCCTTTTCGGCCTCCTCAAGCCGGGTGCCGAGCGACAATATCGCGACCGTCTTGCCCTCGCGGACGATTCGGCCCTTGCCGATTTCAAGTCGCTGCGCGACCGCCGGCATGTCGAGCCCGCGACCATTGCCGCGCGGGTAACGCACCGCCGACGGCCCGCTATCGTGCAGCGCCATGGTGTGGATCATATGCTTCAGCTCGACCTCGTCGGCCGCCGCCATGACGACGAAATTGGGCAAGGTGCAAAGGTAGGCGAGGTCGAACGATCCGGCGTGGGTGCAGCCGTCGGCGCCGACCAGCCCGGCGCGATCCATCGCGAAGCGAACCGGAAGATTCTGGATCGCCACGTCGTGCACGACCTGGTCATAGGCACGCTGGAGGAAGGTCGAGTAGATAGCGCAGAACGGGCGGTGCCCCTGCGCGGCGAGCCCCGCGGCAAAGGTCACCGCATGCTGTTCGGCGATCCCGACGTCGAACGTCCGCGCCGGAAATTCGGCCTGGAACTTGTCGAGCCCGGTGCCCGAAGGCATCGCCGCGGTGATCGCGACGATTCTGTCGTCGCGCCGCGCCTCGGCCGCCAGCGCATCGGCGAATACCGCGGTATAGCTTGGCGGGCCGCCGCCGGGACCTTTGTCCTGCTTGCCCGAGACGACGTCGAACTTGACCACGCCATGATATTTGTCGGCGGCGCTCTCGGCCGGGGGATAGCCCTTGCCCTTGACCGTCACCGCATGGACCAGGATCGGTCCTTCGGCGGCGTCGCGGACATTTTCGAGGATTTCGACCAGCCCCTGGACGTCATGCCCGTCGACAGGGCCGACATAGTAGAAGCCCAGTTCCTCAAACAAGGTGCCGCCCGTGGCGAAACCGCGGGCATATTCCTCGGCCTTGCGGGC
>JBKJTQ010000039.1:0-2857 GCA_046589895.1 Sphingomicrobium sp. | reverse complement strand
TCAGAAGATGTTGTTCAAAAAGGCCGGATCGAGCAAGCCCAGCGCCAACCGCATCAGCCTTCTACGCGACGCCGACGGCAATGGCACAGCGGAAACCAGAACGCCGCTGCTGACCGGCCTTTATTCGCCGTTCGGGATGGCGCTGGCCAATGGCGAGTTGTTCGTCGCGAATGCCGATGGCGTCGTGGCCTTTCCGTTTCAGCCCGGCCAGACCTCGATTGGGGTCAAACCGCGCCACGTCACCGCGCTGCCGTCGGGCTATAATCATCACTGGACCAAGTCGATGGTCGCCTCGCCCGACGGGAAATTCCTGTTCGTCGGGGTCGGATCGAACAGCAATGTCGGCGAGAACGGGATGGCGATGGAGAAGGGCCGCGCCGCGATCTGGATGATCGATGCCAGGTCGGGCGCCTACCGCATCTTCGCCAGCGGGCTGCGCAACCCGGTCGGGATCGCGTGGAATCCGTGGAGCCGGCAATTGTGGACCTCGGTCAACGAGCGCGACGAGATCGGCAACGACCTCGTCCCCGACTATATGACCTCGGTTCGGGACGGAGGGTTCTACGGCTGGCCGTGGAGCTATTTTGGCCAGACGGTCGATGCGCGACTGAAGCCGCCGCGCCCCGATATGGTCGCCAAAGCAATCAAGCCCGATTATGCGCTTGGCCCCCACACCGCCTCGCTCGGGCTGACCTTCAGCCAGGGAGCGGCGCTCGGACCGCAATATGCGCAAGGCGCGTTCATCGGCCAGCATGGCTCGTGGAACCGCAAACCTCCGTCGGGCTATAAGGTGATTTTCGTCCCCTTCGCGGGCGCGCAGCCGTCGGGCAAGCCAGTCGACTTGCTGACCGGCTTTCGCGTCGGAGACGTAGCCTTTGGCCGCCCGGCCGGCGTAACGATCGCGCGTGATGGCAGCCTGCTTGTCGCCGACGATGTCGGCGGCAAGGTGTGGCGGGTGAGTTCGGCGAGCGCCAGTCGCCGTTCCCACGGCTAATCGCCCCCGGCAATGCGCTAACCACGCCGCCCGCGATTTCCCGCCAGGCGCGATAAAGTCATTGCGACGGGCGCAGCGACGCGGCAATCCAGCGCCCATGCTGGATTGCTTCGCTTCGCTCACAATGACGGGCACCCTATGAATTTCCTGATTGCGCTGCTCGTCGGTGCTGCTTCCGCCTTTGCGTTCGAGCCGTATGCGCTGTGGCCGTTGATGCCGGTTGCCTTCGCGATTCTTTGCCAGATGATCGCGCGCGCGCCGACGTTGCGCCGCGCCCTGCTCGTCGGCTGGGGCTTTTCGGTCGGTCAATTTTGCGTCGGGCTCAACTGGATCGCGACCGCCTTCACCTTCCAGTCGGCAATGCCGGCATGGCTCGGCTGGATCGCGGTGGTGTTGCTGTCCTTCTATCTCGCGGCTTTCATGATGCTCGCCGCCGGGCTGGCGTGGAAGTTCGGGCGGGAACGGCGCCTGGCGCTGGTGCTCGCGCTCGCGGGCGGCTGGGCGATTTGCGAATGGCTGCGCGGGACGACGTTCACCGGCTTTGCGTGGAACCCGGTCGGGGTCGCGCTGGTCGATACGCCATGGCGCCTCGTGTCGCGCTTCATTGGCACGTACGGCCTGTCGCTACTGACGGTAGCGAGCGGGGGTGCCATGTGGCTCACCGCCAAGCGCGAGTGGCGCGCCGCAGGCGGCATCGCGCTGACGATCGGCTTGCTTATACTCATTCCCTCGCCGCCGCCGCCGATCGCCAAGCCAAGCAAGATTCGCATCATCCAGCCCAATATCGGGCAGCAAGACAAATGGCGCGAAGGCTTTGGCCAGATCGCCGCCGACCGGCTGAACGCGATGTCGGGCGCGCGAAACGACCAGCCTGAGTTGATCTTCTGGCCCGAAGCCGCGGTGACCGAACCGCTCGGCGACGACCGCCCGGCGGCGCGGCCGTATATCGCCTTCGAGCGCCAGCGCGCGACGCGGATGCTCGGGCGCGGCGACGTGCTGCTCACCGGTGGGCTCGCCTTTGCCTCGCGCGATGGGCGCAACGTCGACAGTGCCGCGAACAGCGTGTTCGCGCTCACCGCGGGCGGCAATCCGATCGGGCGCTACGACAAAGCGCACCTCGTGCCCTATGGCGAATATCTGCCGATGCGCCCGATCCTGTCGGCGATCGGCCTGTCCCGGCTCGCGCCGGGCGACGCCGACTTCGCCCCCGGCCCCGGGCCACGCTCGATCGCGCTGCCGTTCGAATGGGGCAAGGTCGGGTTTCAGCTCTGCTATGACATAATCTTCTCGGGCGAAGTGGTCGATCGCCGCAACCGCCCCGACTTCCTGTTCAATCCGTCGAACGATGCCTGGTTTGGGCGCTGGGGCCCGCCGCAGCACCTTGCCCAGGCACGGCTCCGCGCGGCGGAGGAAGGGATTCCCATAATCCGCGCCACCCCGACCGGAATCAGCGCGGTGGTCAACGCGCACGGCGAACTGCTCAACGCGCTGCCGTGGCGTCGGGCGGGCGTGATCGAGACCGGCCTGCCCGCCCCGCTCCCTGGGCTCAGTCTATTCGCGCGGCTCGGCAATGTCATCCCGCTGCTGTTCGGCTTCGCGCTCCTTATCGCGGCGATTGCGCTCGCGCGCCAGCGCCGCTAAAGGCACACATAAGGATATGTTTATATCCTGAAATCTTCTTTTGACTCCCTCTGCAAGGACCAAGTTCCGCTCATGCGCAGCTCCTATCTTTTCACTTCCGAATCGGTTTCCGAGGGTCATCCCGACAAGGTCGCCGACCAGATCAGCGACGCGATCGTCGACCTGTTCCTGGGCAAGGACCCCGAAGCGCGCGTCGCGTGCGAGACGCTGACCACGACCAAC
>JBKJTQ010000278.1:0-4320 GCA_046589895.1 Sphingomicrobium sp. | reverse complement strand
CGCGCCTGCCGCGCCGACAAGTTGATCCGGCCAAGAATCTGGGTTGGCGTACCTTTGAAGCTCAGATTGCTATTCACGCCAGCGAGGCCGTTCGCGCCCGCCTCGAACGAGGCGAGGGTCAGCCTGCCTTGGCCATCGAAGCTGTTGAAGGCTTCTGAAAAGCGCGAATCAATCTCCATCTGCGGCTTACCGAGCGCGAGGTTGCTAGCCGGACAGGCGAAACGGGTCGCACCGATCGGCCCCTCGACACGCGGGCGGCGCGCATCGACGGAGACCTTCACGAAAGCACGGAATTGATCGAGCGTGCACGCGCCTGGCCGAAGGGTGCGCGACGCCACTGCCAGCCGTCCACGAAAGCCGCCCGACAAATTGCCGCGCCCCTCGACCGCGAAGCCAAGTGGGCCATAGGGGCTGGCCAGCGCGATGGTCGTATCCTTCAGGTCGACCACCAAATTGGGCAGGGTGAACGGCTTGCCGCTCGGCGCGGGAAAGAATTTGTCGATTTGCCCCCAACTGACCTTGTTGCCGACGAACCGGCCCTTCAGCCGGACCCCGCGGGCGACGATGCGATAGACTTCGACTTCTCCGTTCCATTTGATGCGGACCTCGATGACGGCGCGGCGCGCGGTCAGATCGGGATTGGCCGGGTCGCCGATGACCAGGTTGCTGACCTGCTGCGTTCGCAGCCCGACCCGATCGATCGTGTAGCTTGCCTGCACACCTCGGCTGCGAATTTCGTCGGCCAGGATATTCTCGGCGATCGGCTTACGAAAAATCCAGACGGCGGCCAGCGCGGCCAGTGCCAGGATGAGCACAAGGATCAGGCCGAGCCGGGTAATCCTCCAAACGCGATGCCAATGGCCATGCGTCCGCACATTGACCGGCTCGAGCAGCCCGCCCTTATCCAGCGCTTCCGCCACTTCATCGAGCAGCCCTTCGTCCTTGCCTTCACTCATCCAAATTCCAAACCGACTGCGGCAAGGACCGTTCCGTAGGTGTTACGCTATTCGCTTGTCCAGCCGCGGACGCGACCCTAGCATCGCTCCGATATGGCGGATGAACCGACCGGCACTCTCTCAGATGGATCGGGCCACCGCGCGCGCCTGCGACAGCGGCTGTTCGACGGCGGCGGCAAAGCGCTGCTCGATCATGAGCTGATCGAATATCTGCTGACCCTCGCCATTCCCCGCCGCGATACCAAGGCGCAGGCCAAGGCGCTGATCGCGCGCTTCGGCGGGGTCGGGCCGCTGCTGGCTGCCGACGCAGACGCGCTGCGCCGCGAAGGCCTCAGCGACGGGGTCGTCGCGGCGCTCAAGATCGCGCAGGCGACGGCGTTGCGCCTGCTCGAGACGCGGGTCGAGGGCCGCCCGATCCTGTCGAGCTGGGATGCGCTCGGCGACTATCTATCGGCGGCGATGGCGCATTCGCCGGTAGAACAGGTCCGCGTGCTGTTCCTCAACGCCAAAAATCTGCTGCTCGCCAATGAAGCGATGTGGAACGGATCAGTCGACGAAGCCTCGGTCCACGTCCGCGAAGTCATTGCGCGAGCCATCGCGCTTGGCGCGACAGCGATCATCATCGTCCACAACCACCCCTCGGGCGACCCTTCCCCCAGCCAGCAGGACATCCGCCTGACCAAGGATTTGATCGAAGCCGGACGCCATATGCGCGTTACCGTCCACGACCACGTCATCGTCGGCAGCCAGGGGCGAAGCAGCATGAAAGCGATGGGACTCATCTAGCATATTGTCGTTGCGACGGTCGAACCGGCGGCGCGATTAGCAGTGACTGACGATGCGCGGCCCAGGTGGCGGCGATGAAAGCATGCCAGCCTCGCAAGCAAGTGATGATCAAGCGGGAAAATCCCCCGGCTTCGCGCGGGACGAACCGCACTTCTCACCGGCCGGCGAAAGTCGCTTGGCGTTTCTCCAGAAAGGCCGCGACGCCTTCGCGATAGTCGGCGGTAAAGCCCAAGCGGCGCATCTCGTCGCGCTGGAGGTCGAGTTCCTCGTCGAGGGTGCGCGATCCGCTGGTCCGGATGATCGACTTGATCGCAGCGAGGCCGAGCGGGGGCAGGCCAGCGAGCCGGGCGGCGAGCGCATCGACTTCGGCATCAAGCGCGTCGTCATCGACGCATTTCCAGATCAGGCCCCACTCGGCGGCTTTCTCCGCCGGCAATGGGTCGCCGGTCAGCGCAAGGCCGAGCGCGCGCGCCTGCCCGACGAGGCGCGGCAGGTGCCAACTTCCGCCGCTGTCGGGGATCAGTCCAAGCGCCGAAAAGCTCTGGATGAACTTGGCCGATTTCACCGCGACAACGAGGTCGCAGGCGAGCGCGATATTCGCCCCGGCGCCCGCGGCGACTCCATTGACCCGCGCAATCACCGGCTGCGGCAGGTTCGCGAGGCGGCGGACCAGCGGGTTCCAGCTTGCCTCGACCGTCGCCCCGAGGTCGATCGCCTCGTCAGACGCCACCGCGCGATCGTTCAGATCCTGCCCCGCGCAAAACCCGCGCCCCGCGCCGGTCAGGACGATCACCCGTGCCTCGGCGGCGGCGTCGAGTGCCAAAGCGAGTTCGACATGCATCTGGCGCGTGAAGCTATTGAGCCGGTCGGGTCGGTTGAGCGTGATCCGCGCGATTCCCTCGGCCAACGAAAGCCCGATCGTCTCAAACTCGGCCACGTGTCTCTCCCGATGTGATTGAGACAATGCTTATAAGCGGCGCATTCAGCGAAGCCAGTCGGGAAGCGGGGTCGCGGCGGCCGCGCTGATGTCGAGCCGTTGGCGGACCAGCGCCCAGCGGTCGCCATCGACGAGGACTTCGGGGGTCAGCGGCCGGCTATTGTAGCCGCTCGACATTGCCGCGCCATAGGCCCCGGCGGTGCGGAACACGATCAGATCGCCTGCACCAACCGCATCCATTTCGCGCGCGGTGGCGAAGGTGTCGCCGCTTTCGCACACCGGGCCGACGACGTGCGCGGTCATGCGCTTGCCGCCCGGGCGGACCGCGTCGATATGATGGTGAGCGTCGTAAAGCGCGGGGCGCATGAGGTCGTTCATCGCGGCATCGACGATCAGCCACGGATGATGCTCACCCGGCTTGATGCGCACCACCCGCGACAGCAGCACCCCGGCATTGCCGCTGATCAGCCGGCCCGGTTCGAAGGCGAGGCGAAGATCCCAGTCGCGCGTTACCCGCGCGACCATCGCGCCATATTGCTGCGGGCTCGGGGGCTCGGGCTGTCCGGCGCCGTGGGGCACGCCCAGCCCGCCGCCGAGGTCGGCGATCGACAAAGCGAACCCGTCGTCGCGCAAGGTGCGGAGCAATTCGCCGAGCCGTACGAACGCTGCCTCGAGCGGTGCAAGCTGGGTGAGCTGGCTGCCGATATGGACGGTCGCGCCGGTGACGACCAGGCCGGGGAGGTCGCGCACCGCGCGAAAGGCGTCAAGCGCCTGCGCCGCCGGAATGCCGAACTTATTGTCGGCGGTGCCGGTGGTGATCTTGGCGTGAGTGCCCGCCTCGACATCGGGGTTGATGCGGAACGCGACCGGGGCGGTATGCCCAGTGGCGCTCGCCACCGCCGCCAGCATATGCGCTTCTTCGACCGATTCGAGGTTCATCTGAAGCACACCTCCGGCGAGCGCTTCAGCCATTTCCTCGGCGGTCTTGCCGACCCCGGAGAAGAGAATGCGGTCGGGCGGCATTCCGGCGGCGCGCGCCTGCCGGTATTCGCCGATCGAGACGACGTCGCCGCCGAGCCCTTCGGCGGCGAGAGTGGCAAGGACCGCGGGGTTGGGGTTGGCCTTGACCGCATAGGCGATCAGCGGGTCTTCCAGGGTTGACAGCGCTTCTTTCAGAACGCGGGCGTGGCGCACCAGCGTCGCCGAAGAATAGACGTAGACGGGGGTGCCAACTTGCTGTGCGATGGCCACAAGGGGAACTGCCTCGCAATGCAAGGCGCCGTCGATGAGATGAAAATGATCCATTCGGACGCCAATGCATTTCCGCTCGTGAAGTGCAACTCGTGCCGTTGATGCCGTCGCGGTTTGAAGTACCGCGCGCCAGGCGCTACATGATGAGGATGTACACCACCGAATTAGGCAAGCAGCCCAACGTCAAGCCGATCGGCCCGGCCGAGGATCCCGAGCTGCTCGAAGCGTTCGAGGCGCGGGTCGCGGCGGACGAATTTATCGAGCCCAAGGACTGGATGCCCGAGGCGTATCGGCGGACGTTGGTGCGGCAGATTAGCCAGCATGCGCATAGCGAGATCGTCGGGATGCTCCCCGAGGGAAATTGGATCACGCGCGCGCCGTCGCTGCGGC
>JBKJTQ010000277.1:0-6759 GCA_046589895.1 Sphingomicrobium sp. | reverse complement strand
AATGCGACCTTGTTCGGCAATATCTCAAGTTTCATTTTCGCCGCCTGGGGATTGTGGCTGGCGCGACGTTGGCCGTCTGCGCTGCAGGCCTTGGCACTGGCACTGGCGGCGGCGGGCTGCGCGGCATTGATGTGGGGCAGCGCCGAATTGTCGGCGGCACATTTGCGCGGCGACCTGCTGTCGGCGTTCGCCGGGCTGCTCTACGCCGGCTATCTGATTCTCGTCGAACGGACGCGCGGCGCGGTCGAGCCAATGCCTTTGCTCTTGATCGCCAGTCTGTTCGCCTCGGCCTTCCTGCTCCCCGCCGCCTTGATCGCGGGCGAACGGATCATTCCCGCCGAGTGGGGCGCATTGTTCGCGCTTGCATTGTGCAGCCAGGTCGCGGGGCAGGGGCTGCTGGTCTATGCGCTCGGACACATCCCCCCGCTGGTGGTCGGAATTGCGATGCTGAGCCAGCCCGCGCTGTCGGCGCTGCTTGGCTATCTCTATTTTGGCGAGGCGTTCACCGCGCTCGACTGGACCGGCGCCGCGGCGATCGTGCTCGCCCTGATCCTCGTCCGCTTGCGCAGCGGCCCTCCAGCGACCATTTAGCCGGTCATGGCCGATCTCACTCCGCTTCGCGCGCTCCGCCTCCGCCTTGCCTTGCCGGTCGGCGAAAATGCGGTGTTCGATGGCTGGAGCGAGGGCGCGGTGAGCAGCGCCGCGGCGCAGATCGGGGTCGATCCGGCCCAGGCGCGGCTCGCCTTTCCCAAGGATCCAGTCCGCATGATCGCGGCGTGGATCGAGGGGGCCGACGCGGCGATGGTCGCGCATTTCACCCCCGAAGTTGTCGCGGCGATGAAGGTCCGTGACCGCATCCGATCGATGATCTGGTTCCGGCTCGAAACCACGGCCCCGGCGCGCGAGGCGGTGCGCAAGGCGCTCGCGATCTTCGCCATGCCGCAGAATTTGCCGCTCGGGCTGCGCACCGGCTGGCACTCGGCGGATTTGATGTGGCGCCTCGCGGGGGACACCGCGACCGATTATAATCATTATACCAAGCGGCTGACCCTGTCGGCGGTGTATACCGCGACTCTGCTCGCCTGGCTCGACGATGACAGTGAGGGCTTTGCTGACACCGCCGCCTTCCTCGACCGGCGGCTCGGTGAGGTGATGCGATTTGAAAAATGGAAGGGTGAAAGGCGCGGAAACGAGATCCGCCGCCCAAGCCTAGCGCGCTTCCTCGGCCGGCTCCGATATCCGGTGCAATAAGCACCTTCTCGTTATTGATAATCAGTCGCAACATGCTATGCGAGCGCGATGGACAGTTCGATCGCGCTTCCGCTCCCCCATCCGTTTGCCGGGCGCCCTCTTGCGTCGGAATTGCTCTGGCTGTTGCTCGTGACCCTTGCCGCGATCCTTGTCGCCGCCCCGGTTCGCGCCGCCCCGGCGGACGAGGTTCAGACCAGCTGGCGATTACTCGACTATATCGCGGTCGACTATCGCGGCGCGGTCGCGGCGGGGCGAGTGACCGATGCTGGCGAATATCGGGAGATGCTCGAATTTTCGCGCGCGGTTACCGAACGGCTTGCCGCACTTCCCGCAAAGCCGGCACGGGCCGCCCTGGTCACCGAGGCGAAACGCTTGCAGGGTGCGGTCGCCGCCACGGCCCCGCCCGCGGACGTGGCACGGCACGCGCGCAAGCTCGCTGTCGACCTGTTGGCCGCCTATCCGGTGCCGCTCGCGCCCGCCGGTCCGCCCGGCCTCGGCCGCGGCGCGGCGCTCTACGCCGCCAATTGCTCGTCATGCCACGGCGTCGCCGGCGAAGGACCTACGGGCGAGCTCGCCAAACTCGATCCGCCGCCGATTGCCTTTGCCGACCGCGATCGTGCGCGCGACCGCAGCGTCTTTGGCCTCTACCAGGTCATTTCACAGGGCCTCGAAGGCACCGCGATGCAAAGCTTCGCGACGCTCGCCGTCGAAGACCGTTGGGCGCTGGCTTTCCATGTCGGCGGGCTTGCCTATCCGGATTTTGCGCAGGGCGAGCGTATCTGGAAGCGGGATGAGGCAATCCGCAGGCTGGTCCCCGACCTCGCGGCCCTCGCCGCCATTACCCCGGCCGACCTTGAGCGGCGAATCGGGCAGGAACAGGCGGCGGCGGTCACCGCTTATCTGCGCGCCAGTCCGGGCGCTCTGGCGGCCAGCCGCCCGCCCGCTACGTTGCAGCTTGCACGCGACAAGCTTGGGCAGAGCGTAGAGGCCTATGCGCACGGGCAGCGCGGCGCGGCGGCTGAGCTTGCTTTATCCGCTTACCTTGACGGGTTCGAACCGTTTGAGGCGGTCCTCGCCACTCGCGATGGCGCGTTGATGGGCCGGGTCGAGCGGGCCATGGGCGCTTTTCGGTCGGCAATCGCGCGTGGCGAGGCTGAGGCCGCACTTCGCCAGCGCCTCACGGCTATCGAGCGCCTGCTCGACGAGGCGGATGTGGCGCTTGCGCCCGAGGCCGAGAGCGATATTTCAACCTTTCTCGGCGCCTTTACCATTCTGCTCCGCGAAGGTCTGGAAGCTCTCCTAGTGGTGATCGCGATGATCGCCTTCCTGCGCAAGGCCGACCGGCCCGAGGCGCTGCCCTATGTTCACGGCGGCTGGCTCGCGGCGCTCGTCGCGGGCGGCGCGACCTGGGCGGTCGCCACTTTTGCCATGGGAATCAGCGGGGCAAGCCGCGAATTGACCGAAGGGTTCGGCTCCTTGCTTGCCGCGGCGGTGCTGCTGTCGGTCGGAATCTGGATGCACGGCAAGAGCCAGGCCGAGGAATGGCGCCGCTACATTGCTCAGAAAATGCAAGGCGCACTGTCGCGCGGCTCGGCGTGGTTCCTGTTCGGTCTCGCCTTCCTGGTGGTCTATCGCGAAGTGTTCGAAACCATTCTATTCTATGCCGCGCTGTGGACGCCCGACAATGGTGCGACGATCCTGGCCGGAGGCCTGTCCGCCGTGGCGTTGCTTGGCCTCGTCGCCTGGGCCATGCTGCGCTATAGCCGCACGCTGCCGATCACTCAGTTCTTCCGCTATAGCGCCATCCTCATCGCCATCCTGGCGGTCGTGTTGGCCGGCAAGGGCGTCGGAGCGCTGCAGGAAGCGGGAGTGATTCCGGTCACGGTGCTCGAAGGGGCGCCCCGCCTGACGATGATTGGCCTGTTCCCCACGCTCGAAGCGGTCGCCGCGCAACTCTTCACCCTCGTCGCGGTGGTCGTCGGTTTCCGCTCCACGCGGCGGTCGCTCGGCGATCCATTGCCAGCCGAATAAGTCGGGCTTGGCTTTCCCGCGAGATGGCTTAGTGGCATCCAGGCATGGGCGACCGGCGCGCGACCGGCGATAGGGAGAGAAGACAATGGCGGGCGTGAACAAGGTGATTTTGGTCGGCAACCTCGGCGCCGACCCCGAATCGCGCAGCTTCGCCAATGGCGGCGAGGTGGTGAACCTCCGCGTCGCGACCTCCGAAACGTGGAAGGACCGCGACGGCAACCGCCAGGAAAAGACCGAGTGGCACAGCGTCGCGATCTTCAACGAAAATCTCGGCCGGGTGGCAAAGTCGTATCTGCGCAAGGGCTCGAAAGTCTATCTTGAAGGCCAGATCCAGACGCGCAAGTGGCAGGACCAGACGGGCAACGACCGATATTCGACCGAAATCGTGCTTCAGAAATTCCGCGGTGAACTGGTCCTGCTCGACGCCCGCGAAGGCGGCGGGGGCGGCGGCGGCGGTGGAGCCGAATATGCGTCGGGCGTCAGCGGCAGCTTCGCCGGTGGCGGATCGAAGCCTCAATCGCGCCCGCAACCCGCGGCGTTCGACACCGACCTCGATGACGACGTTCCCTTTTAAGGCTCAGTTGTCGCGGCGGTAGGGCAGCGCGTCCTTTGCCCACGCCAGCTCGCCGATGATCGCCGCGCGCTCGTGGACCAGAAAGTCGGCGACCGCGCGGCGAAACCCTGCATCAGGAATATAGTGGAGCGACGAGGTGATAACGGGTTCGTAGCCGCGCGCGAGTTTATGCTCGCCCTGCGCCCCCGCCTGCACCGAGCCGAGGCCGTGCGCGATGGCGAAGTCGATAGCGCGATAATAGCTTAGTTCGAAATGGAGGAACGGCACTTCCTCCGCCGCTCCCCAATAACGGCCGTAAAGCGCCGCCGCGCCAACGAAGTTGAGCGCCCCCGCGATCGGCGCGCCATCGCGCAGCGCGAGCATCAGCACCATTGCTTCGCCCATCACCGCGACGACCCCCTCGAACCACTCGCGGGTCAAATAGGGGCGTCCCCATTTGCGGCTCCCCGTATCCTGATAATATTGCCACATCGCGGCCATGTGCTCGGGCAATATCTCGTCCCCGCGCAGTGTGACGATATCGAGCCCCACGCACGCCGCCGCGCGCTCCTTCCGGATCGCCTTGCGCTTGCGGCTCGACAAAGCGGCAAGGAAGTCGTCGAAGCTGCCATAGTCGCGGTTGAACCAGTGATATTGGATCCCGTCGCGCCGCAGCCAGCCGCGCGCCTCGCCGGCGGCAAGGTCGCCGTGGTCGCAAAAGGTGATGTGCGCCGACGACAGCCGGTTCTGCACCGTCACCGCCTCGATCGCAGCGAGGATCGCGGCGCGGTCGCCAAGCAAGCGACGCCCCGGAACCGGAGTGAATGGCACCGCGATTTGCAGCTTGGGATAATAGGTTTTGCCGCTCCTTTCCCACGCTTCGGCCCAGCCATGGTCGAAGACATATTCTCCCTGGCTGTGGCTCTTGAGATAGGCGGGCGCGGCGGCGACGATCGCGCCATCGCGCTCGGCCAGGATCGGCAACGGGGTCCAGCCGGCCTCATCGCCGACGCTGTGCGAGATTTCGAGCGAGGCGAGGAAGGCGTGGCTGAGAAACGGGTCATTTTTGCTTCTCGCAAGCGCGTCCCACGCCGCCGAATCGAGATCGGCGACCCCGCGAGCGATCCGCGCGGTCAATTCAGGCTCGCGGTCGGCCATCGTCTTCCCAGATCAACGCGTCGGCGAGAGGGGCGGCGGCGACGCGCTCGGCGGCGCTGCGGATCGTCCAACTGTAGACCGGCAGGCGGCGCCTTGCGCTTGCCACCCATGACTTGCCGAGGGCGGCGCGGTCGACGGCAAGAAATTGCGGATCGGCAAGCATCATCGAGCCCCAACGCCTTGACCGCGAAAGCCTATCCGCGATCACCAGCCCGCGGCGAATATGCGGCGCATTGGTCTTGAGCCAGCGCGGCAGGCGCGGGTCGAAGCTCATCACGCCATAAGCGCCAAGATAATCGTTCAGCGCTTCAAGCAAGGCTGGGCCAAAGCGCCAGAAGCGGTCGTCGACCTTGGCCTCAAGCAGCAACGGCACCCGGCCATCGACCAGTGCAAGCAGCTGGCGGAGCGTCGGGATCGGGCGATTGTTGACCCTGAAGCGCGTCAGCTCGGGGAGGGAGGCCTGGCTTATGACCAGTTGCGATCCGCACAGGCGAAGCGCGTCGGCGTCATGAAACACGATGATCTGCTCGTCGGCGGTGAGTCGAAGATCGCACTCAATCCCCGCGCCGCGTTCGAGCGCGGCGGCGAAGGCGACGAAGCTATTCTCGATGAAGGTCGCGCCATCGTGAATCCCGCGATGCGCGAACCCCGCGAGTCCCGGATCGAGCGGGTCAGCGCCGAATCTGGACGACCGCATCGACCTCCACGGCGACACCCAGCGGAAGCACGGGGACCCCGACCGCCGATCGCGCATGGCGTCCGGCGTCACCGAACACATCCTGCATCAGTTCCGACGCACCATTGGCGACCTTGGGCTGGTCGGTGAAGCCGCCTGCCGAGTTGACGAACACGCCCAGCTTCACAATCCGCTCGACGCGGTCGAGCGATCCCAGCGCATTGCGCAATTGCGCGAGCAGCATGATCCCGCAGCGCCGCGCCGCAGTCTGCCCTGCTTCGAGGTCCATGTCCTCGCCCAGCCGGCCCTTGATAAGGCTGCCGTCTTCGGCGAACGAAATCTGCCCCGAAATGTAAAGCAGGCCATTGACCTCGACAAAGGGGACATAGCTTGCGACGGGCGCAGCGGCGGCGGGCAGGGTGATGCCGAGTTCGGCAAGGCGGGCGTCAATGCTCATGATGGCGCGATTGGTCCCAACTGGTGCTTCGGTCAAGCCTTGCGCGAAACCGCGAAGCCCGCCCAGCTCTGGCCGACCGGCATCAATTCGATCGTGTTGATGTTGAGGTGCGCGGGCAGGGTCGCGATCCAGTGGATCGTGTTCGCCATATCCTCCGCCGTGATCGGGTCCATGTTGGCGTATAGTGCGTCGCTCGCGGCCTGGTCGCCGCCGTTGCGAACGATCGTGAATTCGGTCTCGACCATTCCCGGTTCGATCGAGGTGACGCGCACCCCGGTTCCGGCAAGGTCGCAGCGCAGATCGAGGCTGAACTGGCGCACGAACGCCTTGGTCGCGGCATAGACCGCGCCGCCGCGATAGGGGTAGGTCGCGGCCACCGACGACAGGTTGATGATCGCGCCCTTGCGCTCGATCAGCCCTGGCAGCAGCGTCTGGGTCAGCGCGACCAGCCCGGTGACATTGGTGTCGATGACGGTGTCGAGCGGCGCCTGCTCGGCGTTCTGGAGTTCGCTCATCGGTGGGGCGAGCCCGGCATTGTTGAGCAACAGGTTGATCGACCGCCATTCCGCCGCGAGCGAGTCGATCGCATCCGCGAAGTCTTCAGTCTTGGTCATGTCGAGTTCAAGCCGATGA
>JBKJTQ010000255.1:0-2850 GCA_046589895.1 Sphingomicrobium sp. | reverse complement strand
TTTATTGACCTCATCTTCGACACTTATATTGTCGAGATTTCTCTCCAGGATTGCGACTTCAACATCGGCAAGATCGCCGACAGCCTCGAGCCCCGCCCCTATTCGAGCCGCGCCTTCATCAAGGAGATGGGCAAGTGGTTGACCCTGCATGGCAAGAAGGACAACAGCCTCGTCAAGCTTGCTTACGAGCATGACGTGCCGATCTTCTGCCCCGCCTTCACCGATTCGTCGGCGGGCTTCGGTCTGGTCAAGCATCAGGTCGATGCGATGAAGCGCGGCGGCCATTATATGGTGCTCGACGCGATCGCCGACTTCCGCGAGCTGACCGACATCAAGATCAAGGCGGGGACCTCCGGGCTCCTCATGATCGGCGGCGGAGTGCCCAAGAATTTCGCGCAGGACACCGTGGTGTGCGCCGAAATCCTTGGCCATGAGGATGTCGAAGTCCACAAATATGCCGTTCAGATCACCGTCGCCGACGTCCGCGACGGCGCCTGCTCTTCCTCGACGCTCCAGGAAGCCGCGAGCTGGGGCAAGGTCAGCACCGCGCTGGAGCAGATGGTCTATGCCGAAGCGACCTCGGTGCTGCCGTTGCTCGCCAGCTCGGCTTACCACACTGGCCATTGGAAAAACCGCACCAAGCGCGCCTTCGCCAAATTGTTCGACTAAGGCTCCCCCAAGCCGTCATCCCCCCCGCGCGTCCTTCTCATCACCGCCGCATCCTCTCCCGTCACCCCCGCGAAAGCGGGGCCCACCTTCCCTTCTCCTGCCGACCAACTAAGGTAGGTGCCGGGTCAAGCCCGGGGTGACGGGCTATGTTGGGGGAGATGAGCAGTGGAATACAGTCCGATTCTCGCGCCGGTGGTGGCGCTCGTCGCGTGGACATTGGTCGTCATGGGATGGATGGCGGTCGCTCGTCGCCGAGCTTTCGCTCAGATGGGCATGACCTGGGGGACCATCCCGCGCGGCTCCCGCGGCGTGAACCTCGACGGCAAGGCCCCCGACCAGGCCCAGTGGCCATCCCACAATTACAACCATTTGATGGAACAGCCGACCATCTTCTACGCGATCGCGCTGACGCTCGCGCTGATGGATATGGGAGGCGGCATCAATTATTGGCTCGCCTGGGGCTATGTCGGTTTCCGGGTCGTGCACAGCATCGTACAATGCACCGTCAACATCGTCGCTATTCGCTTTCCCCTGTTCCTGCTCGCCTCGCTCTGCCTGCTTGGCCTGACGGTGCACGCGGCGGCACGGGTTCTGCACGATTGCGGGTTGCTCTAGCGGCTGAAAGCGCTCGCCAGCTCGACGTGGGTTGACCAGCGGAACTGGCCGACCGGCTTGACCCAGTCGAGCCGATAGCCTCCTGCGACGAGCGTTTCGGCATCACGCGCGAAGGTCGCCGGGTTGCAGCTGACATAGGCGATCCGCGCCACCGGTGAGGCGGCGATCTGTTTGACCTGTTCATGCGCACCCGAGCGCGGCGGATCAAGCACGACCGCATCGAATGCCGCCAGTTCTGTGGCGTCGAACGGGCGGCGGTAAAGGTCGCGATGGATGCTCGTCACGCGCCGCGTCGCCATCAGCGCGAGTATCGCGTCGCGTGCCGCCTCGGCCGCGGTGACTTCGCCCTCTAGCGCCAGCGCGAAGGTCCCCAGCCCGGCAAACAAGTCGAGCGGGCGCCTCGCCGCGCCGGCCGCTTCGCGCACCGCCGCGACCAGCGCCGCTTCGCCATCGGCGGTCGCCTGGAGGAAGGCACCCGCCGGAAATGCTACCGGGTGGCCTGAAAGGCTGATCGTCACCGGCTTCGGCTCATAGCGCGGTTCGGGACCATAGCCTTCGTCGATCGTCAGCCGCGCGAGCTGGTGGCGATCGCAGAAAGCGGTCAGCGCCTCGACCGCGTCGAGTCCTTGCACCTCGACCCCCTTCAGCGCGACATCGACCCCCTGGTCGGTGAGCGTCAGCTGGATGTCGGCGGCACGCTTGGGCGCCATCATCGCGCCAAGCAATTTCCTGAGCGGCGCGACCAATGCAAACAGGCGCGGGTCGAGCACATGACATTCAAGCATGTCGATGACTTGGTGCGATTTCGCGGCGTTAAACCCGATCAGCACGCGCCCACTGGCCCGAAGCGCGCGCAGGCTGGCGCGACGGCGGGTGCGCGGCGGCGACAGATGCGCGGGGCGGATGTCGGTCGAAAGGCCGTGCTGGGCGAGCGCCCCGACGATCCGGCCGGCGCAATATTCGGCGTAGGCCGCGTCGGTCAGATGCTGGAGCTGGCACCCGCCGCATTCGGGGAAGTGGCGGCATGGCGGCACTTGATGGCCCGGGCCTTCGACCAAAGTCCCGTCGTCGGCGATGACGTCTCCGGGGACTGCAAAGGCGCGATGCTGTCCGCTCGCGCTGACCCCATCGCCGCGCGCCGCGATGCGGAGTATCGGATCGCCGCTCACAAGTCGGCGAGAGTCGCAGGGAGCGCGGCGATGAGGTCGTCGGCGATCATCCCGGGCCCTGCCCGCTCGGCGGCGCGACCGTGGATCCATACTGCGGCGCACGCCGCCTCGAACCCCGACATGCCGCGCGCGCGCAACGCCGCGATTATCCCCGACAGGACGTCGCCGGTCCCCGCGCTCGCGAGCCACGCCGGCGACGGCGGGGCGAAGCCAATCCGCCCGTCGGGCGCCGCGACGAGCGTATCTGGACCCTTGTAAATGATCACCGACTTGCTGCGCTTCGCCGCCGCCAGCGCACGCTCGGGCTTGCTCCCAGAAAGCGCACCGAACATTTTGACGAATTCGCCCTCGTGCGGGGTGAGGATTGCGTCATGCCCGACGAGCCGCTCGGGCTCGC
>JBKJTQ010000203.1:0-11309 GCA_046589895.1 Sphingomicrobium sp. | reverse complement strand
TTCCGGCCGAGCCGTATGAGGTAAATCCGGTCATCGAGCGCGCGATGGAGCGGATCTTCATCCTCCACGCCGACCATGAGCAGAACGCCTCGACCTCGACCGTACGGCTGGCCGGATCATCGGGCGCCAACCCGTTCGCGTGTATCGCCGCGGGCATCGCCTGCCTGTGGGGCCCGGCGCATGGCGGCGCCAATGAAGCCGCGCTCAACATGTTGCGCGAAATCGGCGACGTGAAGCGCATTCCCGAATATATCGCCCGCGCCAAGGACAAGAATGACCCGTTCCGGCTGATGGGTTTCGGCCACCGCGTGTATAAGAATTTCGACCCGCGCGCCAAGGTGATGAAGGCCACCGCCGACGAAGTGCTCAAGGAATTGGGCAAGACAGACCCAGTGCTCAAGGTCGCCAAGGAACTTGAGCGGATCGCGCTCAACGATCCCTATTTCATTGACAAGAAACTGTATCCCAACGTCGATTTCTATTCGGGCGTGATCCTCAACGCGATCGGCTTCCCGACCGAGATGTTCACCGTATTGTTCGCCCTTGCGCGCACCGTTGGCTGGGTCGCGCAGTGGAACGAGATGATTTCGGACCCCGAGCAGAAGATCGGCCGCCCGCGCCAGCTTTACGTCGGCGCTACCCAGCGCGACTATATTGCGGTTGACGCGCGTTAGGGTCGGTCCAGTTAGACGGCAGGCAGGATCAGGGTGAAACGCGCGCCTTCGCCGGGCGCGCTGTCCAATCGAATATCGCCCCCCATCGCGCGTGCCAGGCGGCGCGAGATGGCGAGCCCGAGCCCGCTGCCGTCGGGGGCGGTGCCAACGCGCTCATAGCGTTCGAAAATGCGTTGCTGGTCGGCGCGATCGATCCCCGGTCCCTGGTCGGCGATGGTCACCCGCGACTCGCTCGGCCCCTGCTCGAATATTAGTGCAACGGCCCCGCCGTCGGGCGAATGGCGCACCGCATTGCCAAGGATGTTGACGAGAATTTGGACCACCCCGCGCGCCTCGCCGTAGGCGAGGCATGGCGCGCCGCCCGGTGCGACCTCGATCGCAATCGCGCGCCGATCCGCGACTGACTGGACCAGCGCCAGCGCTTCGGTCGCGAGCAGGACCAGGTCGATTTGCTGGGCAGTGGACTTGCCCGCTTGACCCATTGACCGGATGACGGACAGCAAGTGGCGTCCTGCCGTCGCAATGTCGCTGGCGTAATTGGCATAGTCCGATCGCAACGGACCATCGCTTCGCCCGACGATATGGTCGGCGGCTGAAATGATTCGCGCCACTGGCGAGCGCAGCGCCTCGTCGAGCGATTCCTCAAACAATGGCGAGGCATGATCGTAAGCGGCCACCTCGCCATCGCGGCGAATGGTCGCGCGGAAACCGGCGAAGCGGCCCTGCTCGTCGAACAAGGGGTCGGCGTCGATCAGCATCTCGGCACCACCGGTCCGCGGCGCGGCGCGCTGACCATCGACTGCGGCGCGGGTCGCGACCGCGCCGAGCAGCGGCATCGCGCCATCCTCTTCCTCGATCAGGCGGAACAGGCTGGTCAACGGACGGCCGGACGCAGCGTTTTGGTCGAGCCCGAGTACTGACGCGAGCGCCGGCGACACGTTGATCAGGTTCAACGCGGCATCGGTGTCAAATTCGAACGTCGAGCGCTCGACGTCGCGGCGCTCATCATCGTCGACCGCTTCGACCAGAGCGAGCCGCGGTGGCGCAATCGGCCGCGCGACCCATCGCTCGATCGTCAATTGAACCTCGCCCGAGCGCTCGCCGTCGCCCAAAACCGGTTCGGCGCGGACGAACAGGTCGAGGTCGTGATGGGTGTCGGCGGCGATCAGGGCGCGCGACAGTGGTACCCCGAGCGACGCCGCAGCGCGCGCCAGAGCGGCAAGTTGTGGCAGCGCCAGCGCGCGGCCGAGCGCCGATCCGGCCTCGACTTGCAGCCGCTCAAGCGCCGCGTCGGCCGACACGAGCCGACCGTCGCGGTCGATCCGGCCGCTGATCGGGACCGATTCAGTCGAGCGGCTGGCCATCGCCCCCTCCGATTTGTCCGAGCGAATCGCGATAGGCCGGTGTCAAGCGCCACCAGCGCCGCGCAGCTTCGATGTCGGATGCGGCTGGCGCGTCGAACCAGGCAATCGCTTCGCCTGGCTCGCCCCACGACAAGGGTTCGGCCCAGGCCGCGACCATCGCCGCGGCGGCGGGGCGTTCGATCCCGGCAAGCCGAGCGAGCAGCATGGCGTCGCATGCGCCATCATTGACGAGCAGCATCCACGCCGTCTCGGGCGCGATCGCGGCACGCACCGCGCACAGCGCGGCAAGTAGGGCAGCATCGCCCTCGGCAGCCAGCGCGGAAATGAACTGGTCGTCGTTCCCGCGCGCATCGACCAAGGCTATGGCGAGGTCCAGCGCGCGCATTTCGACGCGGCGCGCTTCGTCATGGCGGTCGAGCAATCGTTCGGCGGCGTCGGCCAGCGCCTCATCGACCGACACTGACGGCCCCGCGACACCTTGGCGCATCGCCGCCGCGACGAGATGGACGAGGCCCCTGGCTTCCTCCGCCGGAACATCGTCAAACTCGAGCCCGAGCCGTCCGAACCGATCGCGCCGCCGCCCGCGCGCTACCGCAAGCGCCATCGCCGCGCTGGCAATCGCGCCGTCACTGTCCCCGACCAATTGCTCGACGTTGCCCCCGTCGCCGAGCTTGCGCGAATCGCGGCAAGCGGCGGCAATCAGCTGTTCGTCGGCGCGGCGCAGCAGCAGCAGGATCAGCGCCGGACGATCGAGCGCCCCGCGCTGCCACAGGCGCGGCGCGATCCGCTCACGGTCGGGTTCGGCATGTGCGAGCAGATCGGGCGGAAGCCCAAGCCGGATCTCGTCGCCGATCTGATCGACCAGCGTCCCGAGCATCGCCGACATCAGCGCCCGCTCCTGTTCAGTCAGCCGCGCACGGTCGTCGAGAAACAGATCGCGACGCACGATCGGCAGCCGGTCACGCCCAGCGCGGCGCGCGGGTTCGACCCGACGGTCGGCTGTTCCATCAGCAATCGGCCATTCGACTGGCATCATTCGAACATCGTTAGACGATCGGAGTTAATGCCGCGTCAATCGTCGGCGACGCGATGATGGACGTGCTGGGCGAGAAAGAAGCTCGTCGCGGCGTATAGCGCGAGCAGCGCGAGGTAGAGATTCCACCATTCCCCGATCGCGAACGGGATCGCCAACCAGATCGCGCCGCGGCGCGAGAAGAGGTAGAGCGTGCCCGGCGGCTCGGTCGAGCGGCGCTCGATCCGCATCGCTTCGGCGAACGCCGCCGCGGCGAGCGCGGCGACCATCGCCCCCCATCCCCCGCCATGGCGCGCCTCAAACCAGCCGAGCGCAAGCAACGCCAGCCCCGCAGCGGGCCACAGCAGCCGCTTCGCCGTCAAGGCCGGGCTCAATGGCCGCAAGCGAAGCAAGCCGATTCGTCGCGCGACCAGATCGAGCGGGGTCGCAAGCAACAAGGCGATCAGCCCCTGCCACATCCAGCCGCGCGTGAACGCCAGCGCCGCACCGATCGTCAGCGCGACCGCGACCCGCACCAGCCATTCGGGCCGCAGCCGCGTCTCCATCAACCGCTCGGTCGCGACTTCCTCGACGAGCGGCAGGATGAAGCGGCTCACCCAGTCGCTGCGTGCCCCCCGCGAAGCAAGCAACAGGCGTCGCTCATAGTCGGCCATCGCATCGCCGTCAGCGAGGAACGGCCCTGCCCCCTCGCCACTCGCCGCGGGGATCAGCCGCGCCCCCGACTGGACCGCGCGCCGCAACAGGGTCGATTGCAAGTCCCAATCACCGATCATCGCCGCGGTGGCGCCGACCAGTCCTGCGGGAAGTCGCGCCAACCCCGCCCAGCGGTGGGTCGCGTCGATCCGCTCGAAACCGGAATGGTCTTCGTCGTCAGGGACGGTGAGGATCATCGCCCCGTCGCTTCCGCTGCCGCCCCCCTGATTGCCGATCCGCCCGACGTCGTTCATGTCGGGGGCGATCCCATCGGCGAGGAGGATGACGTCGGTCCCCGCCTCGAACCGGCTCGCCGCCTCCGCCCCGTCGCTCACCGCGACCACGGCGATGCCCTCGCCGCGCAGCCGCTCGAATGCCTCGTTGAGCGCCACCGGCACGCGTTCGACCAGCACCAACAATGGGGTGGCGCCGAGCGCGGCGAGGCAGCGCGCCTGATATTCGATCAGCGTCTGGCCGGCGAGCGGAAGCAGCGCGCGAAGCCCGCCCGATTCATCTTCCTGATACGCCCCGATCAGCGCGCCAAGCGCCATAATCTTTCGCCCCAGCCCGGTATGTGCGCCCCCAATCCCCTGTCATAGGGCAGGCGCGCGCGCCATTTCCACCCCGCACCGCGCATAATCGCTTTGCACCTTCAACAAAGGTGGTAAACTCGGCCTTATGACCGCTTATCCGCAATACGCCGAGCGCGACCCCGACGCTCCCCCCGCCATCGATCCGGTCGAGACCGGCGAACCGGCGATGCCCGCGTTTGATGAGATGGCGTGGACCGAGAGTCGCGACGAGCATCGCGGTGCGGGTGGTCGGCAAGTCCTCGGCTGGGCGCTGGCGCTGCTCGCGGCGCTGTGGCTCGGTTACACCGCATGGTCGGCGGGGCGCGCGCTCTCCGCCGCGCCGCTCGGCAGTCCGGAATTTGCGCAATGGGTGGCGATCGCGGCGGGGCCGCTCGCTTTGCTTGGACTAATCTGGCTGATGTTCGGGCGCACACGGCGCAAGGAGGCCGAACAATTCACCCGCTCGGTGATCGCCATGCGCACCGAGGCGCGCGCGCTTGAGGATGTGCTCGCTGCGCTGTCGCGCCAGATCGACCATAATCATAACGCGCTGGGCCAGATGGCGGGAAGCCTGATGGGGCTTGGCGACGAGACCGCGACGCGGCTTGCCGTGGTCACCGCCGATCTCAGCAAACAGTCCAACGAACTTGTGGCGCAGAGCATTTTGTTTGACCGCGCGACGGAAAATGCCCGCACCGACCTCGGCGTGATGTTGACCGACTTGCCCCAGGCCGAACAACAGGCGCTACGCATGGCCGAGGCCCTTCGCGCGGCCGGGGCGCATTCGATCGAACAGGCGGCCGCCTTCCAGGCCTCGGTCGAAGCGTTGAGCCAACAGACGAGCTACGCCGACGCCGCCATCCACGACGCCGCCTCGCGGTTGGTCCAGCACCTCACTCAAGTCGAAAGCGCGGGCGCCGCCGCCGCGCTCCGCGTCCGCGAAGCGGGCGACGTCACCAATGCCGGGATTGACGCGCTGCTCGTCCGCGCCGCGGACTCGCTGTCCGAAATCCGCACCGGGATCGATGCGCAGGCGGCGACCGTCTCGGCCTTGCTCGATCAGGCACAGGCCGGGCTGGGCCGCGCCGGGATCGAGGCGAGCCATGCCTTGGCGCAGCGACTCGACGGCGCGGGTTCGTCGCTCGACTCGCTCACCGCGCGCATCGCCGAGCAGGAACGCGCCTCCCAGCGGCTCATCGCCGACCTCGATAATGGGCTGGTCGCGCTCGACGACCGCTTTGCGCGGCTCGCCGAGCAAGGCGATGAGCGCGCCGGGCGCCTGTCGAGCCATGTCGGACGGCTGCGCGCCGATCTTGACTCGCTCGGCGGCGACACCGGGGCGCAGGACCAGGCGATCCTTGCCCTCGTCGATCGCACCGCGGCGCTTCGCGACGGCGTCACCGCACTGTCGATCGCCGTCGCGCACGAGCTCGGCGGGGCGTTCGGCGAGGCCGAGGCGGGGGCCTCGCGCTTGCTTGCCGCAACCGATCAGGCGCGCCCCTCGATTGAGTGGATACAGGGCGCCGCCAACGACACCGCCGAACGGCTGATCGCCGGCCAGCAAGCGGTCGAGGCGAGCGAGCAGAAATTGAGCGCGATGCTCGGCGCGGTCGACCATGGTGTAGCCGGCGCGCAGGCGCGGCTCGGCGATCTCAACGCCGCGATCGCCCTCGCCAATGACGACGCCACGCGCCTGGCGAACGAGACCGGCCCGGCGCTGATCGCCGCGCTTGGCCAAGTCCGCGAAGCCGGCGCGCACGCCGCCGAACGCGCGCGCGCCGCCATCTCCGCAATCATCCCCGAATCGGCCGCGCAGCTTGGCCACGCGACGCGGGCCGCGCTCGAAAAGGCAGTGCGTGAAGCGGTCGAGGAGCGGCTGGCCGAGGTCGATCGCGTCGCCACGCAGGCGGTCGAATCCGCTCGTCATGCAAGCGATCGGCTGACCCAGCAGATGCTGTCGATCGGGCAAAGCGCGGTCGCGCTCGAAGCGCATCTCGAACAGAGCCGCGAAGCGCAGCGCAAGGACGATGGCGAGGAGTTCGGACGGCGCGTTTCTTTATTGATGGACTCGATGCATTCGGCAGCGATCGACGTACAGAAAATCCTCTCCGACGAGGTCGATGAGAAAGCCTGGGGCGCTTATCTGAAGGGCAATCGCGGAGTCTTCACGCGCCGTGCGGTGAAGCTCATCGGCGGATCCGAAACGCGCTCGATCGCGGCGCATTACGGCAGCGATCCCGAATTCCAGCAATCGGTCAATCGCTACGTCCACGACTTCGAAGCGATGCTCCGCCGTGTTCTCGCCGAGCGCGACGGCGGGATGATGGCGGTGACGCTGATGAGCGCCGACATGGGCAAGCTCTATGCCGCGCTGGCGCAGGGCATCGAACGCCGCCGCTAGTTGAAATAGTCGAGATCGTCGACCGTAATCCAGCCATACCTCCAATTGCCGTAATAAAGCGCGAACATGCCAGCGCCCAGCATTGCCGCGCGGCCCATGTGGCGCCGCAAGTCGAAACGGTGTGGGGCGCTGTCGGCCTGGCCGGGAATCTTGGCATTGCCGACTTCCTCGTCGGTGCGGACCCCGAACGGCAGCATCAAAAACGCCGCCGATACCCAGAACAGGAAATAGATGGCGACGATCGCGCCCCAGCTCATCGCGATATGCTCAGCACCGTCACGTCAACCATCGGTTTCTTGCCGGTCCATACGGTCGCGCAGCGGCGAACCGCGAGCCGCACCGCTTCGCTCATCTTTTCTTGCGGAGCGCCGGGGACGTAGGCGCGCGCCGCACTGTCGGCCGCATCGGCGAGGAAGTCGTCGCGGTCCTCCTCGACCGGAATTCCGAACGGGCGAATCAGCGGATCACCGACCAACTGCCCGCGACCGTCGACCGCCAGCGCGACGGTGATCAGCCCGTTGAGACCCATCTTGCGCCGCTCGTTGATCGTCGAGCCATCGGCGGACAATATGACATCGCCGTCGAGCACCAGCCGCCCGACGCGCGCATCGCCAATCTTTTTGGGTCCCTTGGGCGCGAGGCGAATGATGTCGCCATTTTCCTGGACCATCGCCTTAGGAATCCCCTGGGCGAGCGCAAACCGTGCCTGCTCGCGCAAATGGCGTGATTCGCCATGCACGGGGATGAGGATTTGGGGGCGCATATAGCCGTACATCGCCGCCAGTTCGGGCCGCCCGGGATGACCCGAGACATGGACATGCGCCTGGCGCTCGGTGACCGTCAGCACGCCAAGTTCGCTCAGCGCATTCATGATCCGCCCGATCGCGACTTCATTTCCCGGTATCTGCTTCGACGAGAAGATCACCGTGTCGCCATCGACCAACTTCAGCTCATGATTGCCAAAGGCGATGCGGCCCAATGCGGCGCGTTCCTCGCCCTGCCCACCGGTGGCGACGATCAGCACCTCGCCCCGCGGCAGGCGCATCGCTTCGTCGAAGCGGACGACCTCGGGGAAATCGCGCAGATAGCCGGTGGCCCTGGCGACCTTGAGGATGCGATCCAGGCTGCGCCCCGCGACGCACAGCTGGCGCCCCGCCTCCAATGCGACGCGGCCGATCGTTTCCAATCGTGCGGCGTTAGAGGCGAAGGTCGTGACAAGCACGCGCCCCTTGGCCTTGCGGGCCTGTTCGAGCAGCCCGGGATGGACCGATGCTTCGCTCCCCGAGGCGGTTTCCTGGAAGGTGTTCGTCGAATCGCACATCATCGCCAGAACGCCGCCATCGCCGATCCGGGTCAGCGTCTCGGCCGAACTCGGTTGACCGAGCACCGGGGCGTCGTCCAACTTCCAGTCGCCGGTGTGGAACACTTTCCCAAACGGGGTCTCGATCAGCAGGCCATTGCCTTCGGGGATCGAGTGGGCGAGCGGGACATAAGTGACGCGGAACGGGTCGAGGTCGATCGACCCGCCGCGCTCGATGATCTTCAACTTGACCTTCCCGGTCAGCCCTTCTTCCTCAAGCTTGCCAGCGATCAGTCCGGCGGTGAACGGCGTCGCGTAGATCGGCACCTTCAGGTCGGCCGCCATGTAGGGCAAGGCGCCGATATGATCTTCATGGCCATGGGTGATGACGATGCCGATCAAATCCTTGCGCCTTTGCTCGATGAATTCGAGGTCCGGAAGGACGAGATCGATTCCTGGATAGTCATGGTCGGCGAAGGTCAATCCGCAATCGGCCATCAGCCATTTACCGCGGCAGCCGTAGAGATTGACGTTCATGCCGATCTCGCCCGATCCGCCGAGCGCGAGGAACAGAAGCTCTTCGCCCGGGGTCATCGCGGCGTTCCCGCGGCGTAGAGCGCGAGCCCCTGGATGGTAAGGTCGGGTTCGATCGCGTCAAACGCGCTGGTATGCTGGTCGAACAAGATGGCGAGGCCTCCGGTGGCAATGACAGTGACGGGACGGCCGATTTCGGCCTTCAGGCGCGCGACCAACCCCTCGATCAGCGCGACATATCCCCAATAAACGCCAATCAGCATCTGGCTTTCGGTGGTGCGGCCGACGACGCTGTCGCCGTCGGGCGCGCTGATCGCGATGCGCGGTAGTTTGGCCGCCGCCCCGACCAGCGCGTCAAGACTCAAATTGATCCCCGGGGCGATGATCCCGCCCTTATAGGCACCGCTATAGTCGACCACGTCAAACGTCGTCGCGGTGCCGAAATCGATCACGATCAGATCGCCCGGATGGCGCGCGTGCGCGGCCATGACGTTCAATGCACGGTCGGCGCCGACACTTTCGGGCTCGACCACGTCGAGCGCGATCGGCCATCCGCCCGCCCCCGCGACGATCGGTTCCTGCCCGAAATATTTTTGCGACAGAACGGTGAGGTTATGGAGCGCGCGCGGGACGACGGTGGCGATCACGACGCGTCCGACATCGCTTTTGGCAAAGTCTTCGAGCGCGAGCAGCTGGTGAAGCCACACGGCATATTCGTCGGCGGTGCGGCGCGGGTCGGTCGCGATCCGCCACCGTGCGCGGATTTCCCCGCCCTCTCCCACGAGCGCAAAGACGACATTGGTGTTTCCGGCATCGATCGCTAGCAACATGGGCGCGCCTCTAGCCCGAAGCGCGGGTAAATGCGAGCATCACGCGAGGCTGACATCACCAGCGCGAATCAGTTCGACGCTGCCCCCGGCGAGCCGTAGCCGCATCGCGCCGTCGGCCTCGATCCCGTCGAACCGGCCCGCGACGCGCTCGCCCGGGGTGCTATGGACTTCAAGCGCGGTGCCGAGCGGGTGCGCGCGCTTCAGCCAGGCTTGGGCAAAGGCGGCGGGATCGGCACCACGCCACGCCGCGATCAGCCGTGCGACGCTCGCCGCGATCAACGGTGCGAACGCCTGCGGGCTGATATTTCCGCCGAGCGAGGCGGTGTTGCGCCCCGCAAGCTCTGGCGCGGCGGCAAGGTTGACCCCGAACCCCGCGACGACGCGATCGCTCGACCGCTCGAGCAAGATTCCGGCGAGCTTGGCATCGCCGAGCATCAGATCGTTGGGCCATTTAAGGCTCAGCGACAGGCCGGGCGCGGCGACCTCGACCGCCTCGATCAGTGCCAGCCCCGCGGCCAGCGCGAGCGCCGGTGCGGGTGGATCGGTGTCGCGCAGCGTGACCACGGTCGAGCCGAAGAAATTGCCGTCAAGCGTTTCCCATAACCGCCCATGCCGGCCGCGCCCTTGATCCTGGCGCAGCGCGACCAGCCAGTCGCCTTCAACCGCCTGGCGGTCGGCAAGCAACATACTATTGGTCGAACCGATTTGCTCGACGATGCGGATACGGCTCAGAACAATGATCCGGCGGCATTGTCCGTTAGTCGTCCGAGCGGGCCGATCAGCAGATAGCCGAGCGGCGATACGACCAGTGCGGCGAGCAGAATGAGTGCGCCTTCGATCCGGTTGCCGCCCTTGGAGAGCGCACGGCCGGGGGCGTCGAAATACATCACCTTGACGATCTTGATGTAATAAAAAGCCCCGACCACCGAGCCGAGGAAGCCGACGATCGCAAGCAGGTACAGTTCCTGCGCCAGCGCCGCCTGGAACACCACCAGCTTCGGCCAAAAGCCGAGCAAGGGCGGAATTCCGGCAAGGCTGAACATGAACATCGCAATTGCCGCGGCAAGCGCGGGGCGCGACTGCGACAGGCCCGACAGGCTGTCGATCGCTTCGGTCGGCTCGCCATCTTCATCGCGCAGGCGGAGCACGCACAGGAAGGTGCCGAGCGTCATAATGAGATATACCGCCATGTAGAATAATACTGACGACGCCCCCGCCGCGCCCCCCGCGACCAGCCCGACCAGCGCAAAACCGACATTGTTGATCGACGAATAAGCGAGCAGGCGCTTGATATTGGTCTGGCCATAGGCCGCGACCGCGCCGAGGATGATCGAGGCGAGCGCGGTGAAAGTGATGATCTGGCGCCATGCGTCGATCGCCGGGCCGAGCGCGTCGAGGCACACGCGGACGCTCAGCAGCACCGCGGCGACCTTGGGCGCCGAGGCGAAAAACGCCGTCACCGGGGTCGGCGCGCCTTCATAGACGTCGGGGGTCCACATATGGAACGGCACCGCGCTAATCTTGAACGCCAGCCCTGCCAGCAGGAACACCAAACCGAACAACAATCCCAGCGACTGCGACCCGTCCCGCGCGAAGGCGGCGGCGATGCCGTCGAACTGGATTGTCCCGGTGAACCCGTAGAGCAAGGAAATGCCGTAGAGCAGGATCCCGCTGGCCAGCCCCCCGAGCACGAAATATTTGAGGCCCGCCTCGGCCGAGCGATCGTCGGTGCGGCGATAGGCGGCGAGGACGTAGGCGGCCAGGCTCTGCAATTCGAGCCCGACGTAGAGCGAGACGAGGCTCGTCGCCGAAACCATCACCGCCATGCCGACGCACGATAGCAGGATCAGCACCGGATATTCGGCGGCATGCTCAAAATCGCGCTCGAACCAGCCATAAGCGGCGATG
>JBKJTQ010000163.1:0-9845 GCA_046589895.1 Sphingomicrobium sp. | reverse complement strand
CAATAGATTGACTGGCTGGCGGAGACGGAGGGATTCGAACCCTCGATACAGTTTCCCGTATGACGCTTTAGCAAAGCGTTGGTTTCAGCCACTCACCCACGTCTCCGGATTGCGGCGAGGGGGCTGTAGCGAAGGCTTTGGCGCCGTTCAACTCCCCTTGGCCGGCTCGTTCTGGATTAACTCGTTGTCGTCGGGAATCGAAACGTGCAGACTCGGTTCGCATCGTTGAACTTGGACCGTACCGGCCGAGTCGCGGAGGAACCTGGAATCCATGGCCACCATCGACGCTCCGCACGATCTTGCCCACGCCAGCGAGCCGGCGTTCATCGACAATCGCTTGCTCGCAACCTTCCCGATGCCACTGCGACAATCGCTCCGCGAGCAGATTGAGATCATCAATCTCGACGCGGGCGACACGGTGCTGCGCCGCGGCATCGACGTCGACAGCTCGATCTTCCCATTCGGGACGACGATGATCTCGATGATCGTCGACTTGGGCGAAGGGCATTCGGTCGAGGTCGCGTCGATCGGCAAGGAAGGCGCGGTCGGCGGGATAATTAGCTGCGGCCATGCCCCCGCCTTCGCGCGCGCTGAGGCGATCGTCGCCGGTCCCGCGGCGCGCGTTCCGATGCGCGTGATCGAGGAGGCCAAGGCGAGCTCGGGGCATTTGCGCAACCTGTTCTGCCGCTATGCCGACTATCTCCTCGCCCAGGTGATGCAGTCGGTGGCGTGCAACAGTTTCCACCCGATCGAACGGCGCGCCGCGCGCTGGCTGCTGACCGCGCAGGATCGCGCCGGGAGCAAGCTCGAACTGACGCAGGAAGCGCTCGCCGGACTGCTCGGGGTGCAGCGTACAACGATCAACGCGGTCGCGCGCCAGCTTGGCGACGAAGGGCTGATCACGACGCGGCGCGGTACGATCTCGGTCGAGAACCGCGCCGCTCTCGAGAAGCGCGCGTGCGAATGCTACGACCGCGTCGAGCATTTTTTTGGCGACATCGTCGGCGAAGGCGGGCTCGGCCGCCCGGCCTAGAGTCTTTCTCAGTTAGACAGCGCCGGCCCGCGTCCCCACCCGGCCTACCACAGAGTATCCTGGATGGGTGGCCGGGTGGGGGCGCGGGCCGGTGCCGCTTCCACACGCAAGGGGAGCAGACTCTAGCCAGCTAGCCGCCAGCCGAAGCGCGCGCCGGCCCCGAACGGAACCACCTCGCCGATCGCTGCGGGCACGTCTTCGCCGCCGCGCTCAAGCGTGATCGAACCGTCATTGAGCGGCAGCCCGTAGAAGCGCGGACCATGTTCGCTGGCAAAGCCCTCAAGCTTGTCGAGCGCGCCTTCCTCATCGAACACCTGCGCATAGGCTTCGATCGCGAACGGCGCGTTGAACAGCCCCGCGCAGCCGCACGCGCTTTGCTTGGCCGCGACCTCGTGCGGTGCGCTGTCGGTACCGAGGAAGATGTTGGGCGAGCCGCTCACCGCCGCCTTGCGCACGGCGAGCCGATGCTCCTCGCGCTTGACCACCGGCAGGCAATAAGCGTGGGGGCGCAATCCGCCTTCGAACAAGGCATTGCGGTTGAGCATCAGATGCTGCGGGGTGATCGTCGCGGCGAGATTGGGGAAGGTCGCGGACAGGACAAGCTCGGCGGCGTGGCGGGTGGTGATATGTTCGAACACGACCTTGAGCTCGGTAAAATCCGCTAGTGTTTTCAACAGGATGCGGTCGATGAACACCGCCTCGCGGTCGAAGATATCGACCGCGGGATCGGTCACTTCGCCATGGACCAGCAGCGGCATGGCGATGCGCTCCATCCGCTCGAGCACGCGCGCGATCTTGGCGATGTCGGTCACCCCCGACGCCGAATTGGTCGTCGCGCCCGCGGGATAGAGCTTGGCCGCGACCCACACGCCCTCGCGATGCCCGCGCTCGAGTTCGTCGGGATCGCTGTCGTCGGTGAGGTAGGCAGTCATCAGCGGGGTGAAGCCGGGCCCAGCGGCGGCGATGATCCGCTCGCGATAGGCCGCGGCCTGATCGACCCGGGTCACGGGCGGGGCGAGGTTGGGCATGATGATCGCGCGCGCGAACTGGCGCGCGGTGTAGGGCGCAACGAGCCCGAGCATCTCGCCATCGCGCAGATGGACGTGCCAATCATCGGGGCGGCGGATGGTGATCGTATCGGTCAATTTAGCCCCCAACCGTGCGGCCTGAGCCTGTCGAAGCCCTGCTCTTCCTTGTGCGCTCGGAATAAGGGCGGCCCTTCGACAAGCTCAGGGCGAACGGGATTTGGATATCGGTCGGTCTCTCCCTAACTGAAGCGCATGATTGCCACCACCCTTACCGACCGCGCGCTGATCCGCATGAGCGGCGATGATGTCCGCTCCTTTCTGCAGGGGCTGGTGACGAGCGACGTGGCGGGGCCGCTGCCGGTGTGGACCGGACTGCTCAGCGCGCAGGGCAAATGCCTGTTCGACTTCCTCGTGTGGGACGCGATCGGAGGGGGAGACGACGATCTGCTGCTCGATTGCGAGGCCGCGGTGGTCGACGAACTGATCAAGCGCTTGTCGATGTACCGGCTGCGGCGGGCGATCACGATCGCGCGCGACGAGACGCTCAGCGTGCATTGGAGCCTGGAAGGTGAAGCCACGGCTGATCCGCGCCTCGCGGCGCTCGGCAATCGCTGGCTCGCCCCTACGTCCGATCCGGCGACTGGCTGGTCCGAGCATCGGCTGAGGCTCGGGGTGTGCGAGGGGCACGCCGAGCTCGGCGACTTGCTGTGGCTCGAATGCAATGCCGACGAGCTCAATGGGGTCAGTTTTACCAAGGGCTGTTTTGTCGGGCAGGAGAATACCGCGCGGATGAACTGGCGCTCAAAGGTCAACCGGCGCTTGTTCGTGACACCGAGCGCCGACGCGCCGCCAGCGCGGGTGAGGATCGACTATCCCGAGTTTGGCCTGGCAGTCGCGCATTTGCGCATCGATGAAGTGCCCGAAGCGGCGATCCGGCCAACGTGGATGAGGCTTGATGCTTGACGCTGCCCCGACCGAGCAGGTCATCGTCGTTACGGGCCGCGGGCTTGATACCGAGCAGAAACTTGCCGCTACGCGGATCATCGACCGCGCCACTATCGAGCGCGCGGCGTCGGGGCGGCTGGAGGACGTGTTGCGCGATGTCGCGGGGCTCGCGAGTTTCCGCCGCTCGGATTCGCGCAGCGCGCACCCGACCAGCCAGGGACTGACCTTACGCGGGCTCGGCGGCAATGCCGCGAGCCGCGTCGCGTTGAACCTCGACGGGGTGCCGCAGGCCGATCCGTTCGGCGGCTGGATCGCATTTTCATCGCTCGACCCACACGCGATCGACCGCATCCGCGTGACACGCGGGGGCGGGATTGCGGCGGTCGCGGGAACGATCGAGATCGACAGCCGCGCGCCCGATACGGTGACGAGCGGCGACGTCTCGCTGCTCGCAGGGTCTCGCGCGTCGATCGATGCGCGACTGATTGGCGGGACGAATTGGCGCGGCGGCTTCGCCAGCATTTCAGGAAGTTTTACGCGCGGCGACGGGTATGTGCCGGTGGTCGCCCAGGACCGCGGCGGCGCCGACCAGAACGCGCCCTATCGCCAAGGCGCGGCGCGAGCACGGCTGGTTCAGGCGCTGGGCGATATGGGCGAGGTGCAGTTGAGCGTTTCGACCTATTCTGATCGCCGCACGCGCGGGACCCCGTTTAGCGGCAATCGCCAGCGCGGGAGAGATGCCTCGTTGCGCTTGGTCGGCAATAAAGCGACGCGCTGGTCGGCGCTCGCATACGTTCAGAAAAGGCGCTTCAACAGCCAGTTCGCGGCGGTCGCGGCGAGTCGGAATAGCGCCACCCTGACGCTCGCTCAGCGCGTCCCCGCGAGCGGCTGGGGCGCGCGCGTCGAGGTCGCCCCGCGGCTCGGCGCGATCGAGACACGGATCGGCGCCGAGTGGCGGCGCGTATCGGGCGAGACCGCCGAGGATTTCCGCTTCGTTGCGGGTGCGCCCACCCGGCAGCGCAAAGCAGGCGGGCGCAACGACACTGCCGGGGTGTTTGCCGGGGCGAGCTGGTCGGCGGGCGGGTGGAGTCTCGCTGGCGAAGCGCGCGCTGATCATTGGACGATGGCCGAGGGCCGGCTGATCGAGACCGATCGAGCCGCGACTTTGCTCATCGACAGTCGCTTCGCGGGGCGGTCAGAGTGGGAAGGTTCGGGGCGGCTCGCGCTCGGGCGGACGTTCGGCGACGCGCTGAGCTTGCGCGCGGCGGGCTATCGCGGGTGGCGGCTTCCGACGCTCAACGAATTGTACCGCCCGTTCCGCGCCGGGGCCGACGCGACCGCGGCCAATGCCGGGCTCGATCCCGAGCGGCTCAGCGGAGTCGAGGCGGGAATCAACTGGCTTCCGCTGCGCGGCGCCAACCTGTCGGCGACGGCGTTCGCCAATCGTCTTGACGGCGCAATAACCAATGTGTCGCTCGGCAGCGGGCCGGGCGTATTCCCGGGGGTCGGATTTGTCGCGGCGGGCGGGGTTTTCCGCCAGCGCCAGAACGTCGACGCAATCAAAACGCGCGGGCTCGAACTCGACGCCAGCTGGAGCAATGGATCGTTGCGCGCCACGCTCAGCTATGCGCTGACCGATGCGCGTTTGCGGGCAAGCGGTACGAGCCAAGTTCTCGACCGCCAGCGCCCCGCGCAAGTCGCGCGGCACAGCACGTCGGCGTCGCTTGGCTGGGAAGGCCATGGCCTCGCGCTCGACGGCAAGGCGCGTTTCACCGGACGCCAGTATGAAGACGACAATAATAGCCGCGCGCTCCCCGCAGCGTTGACCTTCGACAGCAACGCCCGCTTCGAGATCTCACGCCGCCTTTCGCTCGAGGCGCGCGTAGAAAATATGTTTGATAAACAGATCGTAACGACACTCGGCAGCGACGGCACAAGGGAGCGCGCGCTGCCACGAACGCTGTGGCTGGGTGTGCGGATTCGCTAATCATCCTTTATTGAGAACCACCGCTTTCGACCCGAAGCAGACATTACTCAGTGGGCGTTTCGAGCGCCTTCGCGCTGGAAGTTTCTCCCTCCGGCTTCGACGAGTAACGGCTGATAACCTGCCATTGGCCGCCGCGCCGTTGCCAGACGTCGGTGAGGAAGAAAGTTCCGCTTCTATCGACGCCGTCAACCTGCGCGCCCTGGACATGGCCGAGCGAGCTGACAACTACCGTGTCGCCGAACATACGGACGACCATTTTGTCGTATTCAAAGGCCTGTGCGGTGTAGCGCCCGAGAAGCCCCAGCCACTGCTCTCGGGAAATAGGACGGTCGGGCATGCTTGAGACGATGAGCTTGTATTCTGGAGCCAGGATCCGCTCCAGCACGGGCCGGTCCTCGCGTATCCAGGCCTGCATCCACTCGTTCTGAAGCCGCTTAATCTCCTGTTCGTCCTGCATATGGCGCTCCGCTCGCGATGGTGCAGCTGCATCGCGTTTGTCGTCGCAGGAGGCGGTTGTAAGCGCCACAAGAAGCGCTCCGATCAAGAGCCGCAATGCCACACCCTGTCCTTCATCTGTCAGCTATAACCGCTCCATCGCGGAATAGCGCCGCAATGTCTGCTTTCCACCCGTAAGCGGTTATTCGGCCTTACGCCACCACCCGTGCGTGGGCCCGTACCGGAAAGGTCCGCATCCTCTTCACCTTGGGCGGGACCGCCGAGAAGCGGAAAGCGCGGTTGGGAACGGCGCCGAGGTTGGTCAGATGTTCGCCGATGGGGATACCCGCCGCTAACAATGCTGTGGACAGGACGTGAGCGGGTGCGCGTGTGGTCGATGTTGTGGCTGTCGATCCCGACGAAGGCGGCGCCGTTTGCAACCAGCCAGTCGGCGGCGGCGGCGGTGAGGAAGGGGTGTTCGTCGAAGTAGGCCGCGGTCCGCCAATGTGCGTCCCAGCCGGTGTGGACCAGCACCGCGCGCCCACGCACTTCGCGGCCTTCAAAGTCGGCGGCGTCGGTGGCGAGACCTTCGTCATAAGGTTTGCGGACGACGATCGCATCGAGGTCGGCGAGCGATCCCAGCGGCAATTCGGACAATCGGCACCGTCGGCGTAGCGATGAAACGGGCTGTCGACGTAGGTGCCGGTGTTGGCGATCATGTCGATGCGGCCGATCTGGAAACTCGACCCGTCGTCATAGTGCGCCGCCGTCGCCTCGCGGGTCCAGTAATCGCACAGGATCGGGCCGGGGAATTCCTTGAACGTGGTCATCCTCCTCGATCACGTGGCTGAGGTCGATCAGGCGGCCCAAGGCGTTGCGCTTACTTGGTGGCGACAGGGGGCGTGGCGGCACGGCGCCCCTTGACCATTTGCCAGCTCGCAACGCTATAGCCGCGCTCCTGCAGGCAGCCGCCGATCACTTCCTTGATTGCCGCTTCCTTCTTGGCACGCTTCATCTTGGCCATGCCCCAGGCGCCGCCAATAATTGCGAAGGGGAGCAGGACGACCGTCGCCGACGCCGCCGCGACTCCGGCCCAGCCACCCATCGCCGCCGCCGTCCCCGCCCCGACCGCGACCGTGCCGGCACCGATCGCGGCACCCCCGCCAAGCGAGCCTGAGCGGCCTTGCTTGTCCAACTTCCCGGCGACCATTAATTGGGTGCAGGTGGCATAGGCCTGGTCGAATCCCGTCACGTCGGCGGTCGAAATGCCAAGCGTTGGGTTGAACTCACGCGGGCGCGACGAACAGCCCTGAACGAGCAGGCCGGCGCAGGCCGTGACGACGAATAGATTGCGATGCATGATACACTCCCCAATTTCCCCATACTATTGGTCGGGGAACCGCTGGGCAAAGTCAAACTCTTGAGATTGACGCTTTTATACGGGCTTCGTGCGTCGACCGAAAATGCGCACCAGTGCGACCACGCCGATGCCAACCCAGATGACGTTGAGCGCGGCCGAGGGCCATGCGCCGTTCCAGCTCGAATTGGCGATGAAGCCGATCGCGCCGACGACGTTGAGCCACTGGTAGGTTGGGCTCTTGGCATCGAGCTTGCCCGCCGAAAGGAAGCCATAGCCGGCGAGGATGAGGATCGCGCCGATCCAGCCGGTGACTTCCATTGCGAGGTCGAGGGTCATGCCGCGAGGTTGCGCAGGACATATTGGAGGATCCCGCCGGCGCGATAATATTCGAGTTCGTTATAGGTATCGATGTGCACCGCGCGACGAGATTGAGGATCGAGCCGTCAGCGCGCGTAATGAGGACAGTGACGTCCTGGCGCGGCTCGATGCTTGCCACTCCGGCGATCGAGAAAGTTTCGCTTCCGTCGAGGCCATGGCTGGCAGCCGTTTCGCCATCGGCGAACTGGAGCGGGAGCACCCCCATGCCGACGAGGTTCGAACGGTGGATGCGTTCGAAGCTTTCGGCGATAACCGCGCGCACTCCCAACAAGATCGTACCCTTGGCCGCCCAGTCGCGCGACGAGCCGGTGCCATATTCCTTCCCCGCGAGGACGACGAGCGGAATGCCCTGTTCCTGGAACGCCATCGCGGCGTCGTAGATAGGCTGGGTCGTGCCGTCGGGGCCGCGCGTCATCCCGCCCTCGACCGCGTCGAGCATCTTGTTGCGGATACGGATGTTGGCGAAGGTGCCGCGCATCATCACCTGATGATTGCCGCGGCGCGCGCCATAGCTGTTAAATTCGGCGCGTGGCACCTGATGCTCGCTCAAATAGGAGCCGGCGGGGCTGTCGGCCTTGATCGCTCCCGCGGGCGAGATGTGGTCGGTGGTGATCGAATCGCCGAACAGAGCGAGGGCGCGCGCGTCGCTGATGTCGGTCAACGGCTTCGGCGTCATCGTCATGCCTGTGAAGTAGGGAGGGTTCTGAATATAGGTCGAGGCGGCGGGCCAATTGTACGTCTCACCGCCGCTGATCTCGATCGCGCGCCAGCGTTCGTCGCCGTGAAATACGTCGGCATAACGATTGCGGAACATGTCCGAGTGAACGTGCGCGTCAATCAGCTCGCGGACCTCGTCATTGGTCGGCCACACGTCCTTCAAAAACACGTCCTGCCCGTCCTTGCCCTGGCCAAGCGGTGTATTGTTCATGTCGTTGCGGACGTTGCCCATCAACGCATAAGCCACCACCAGCGGCGGCGAGGCGAGGTAGTTGGCGCGGCAATCGGGCGACACGCGACCTTCGAAATTGCGGTTCCCCGAGAGCACCGAGGAGACGACCAGATCATGCTCGGCGATCGCCGCCGACAGCGCCGGGGCGAGCGGCCCCGAATTGCCGATGCAGGTAGTGCAGCCATAGCCGACGAGGTTGAACCCGATCGCGTTCAAGTCGTCGCTAAGCCCCGCAGCGTCGAGATAGTCGGTCACCACCTGGCTGCCCGGGGCAAGGCTGGTCTTGACCCACGGCTTGCGGTCGAGCCCGAGCGCGCGTGCCTTGCGCGCCACCAGCCCCGCGGCAACGAGCACCGAGGGGTTTGAGGTGTTGGTGCAACTGGTGATCGCGGCAATCATCACGTCGCCGTGGCCGATGTCGTAAGTCTCGCCGCCAATTGCGACACGCGGTTCGCCGACCTTCTTGTAGGTCGTTTCCAGTTCGGCGTTGAACTGTTCATCGACGTCGGACAGGCGAACCCGATCCTGCGGCCGCTTGGGGCCGGCGAGGCTCGGCTCGACCGACGAAATGTCGAGCTCGAGCGTGTCGGTGAACATGGGGTCGGGCGACGCGGCGTCGCGCCACATTCCCTGCGCCTTGGCGTAAGCGCGAACCAGCGCGATGCGGTCGGCGTCGCGTCCGGTGAGCGTCAGATAGTCGATGGTGCGCTCGTCGATCGGAAAAAAGCCGCAGGTAGCACCATATTCGGGCGCCATGTTGGCGATCGTCGCGCGGTCGGCGAGGCTGAGCGCGTCGAGCCCGGGGCCATAAAATTCGACAAACCGCCCGACCACGCCCTTGGCGCGCAGCATCTGCGTGACGGTGAGCACGAGGTCAGTCGCGGTAATGCCTTCCTTGAGTATGCCCTCAAGGCGGAAGCCGACCACTTCGGGGATCAGCATGCTGACCGGCTGGCCGAGCATCGCCGCCTCGGCCTCGATCCCGCCGACGCCCCAGCCGAGCACGCCGAGCCCATTGACCATCGTCGTGTGACTGTCGGTTCCGACCAGCGTGTCGGGATAAGCGACCAATTCGCCATTCTGGTCCTCGCTCGACCAGATCGTCTGGGCGAGATTTTCGAGATTGACCTGGTGACAAATGCCAGTTCCCGGGGGGACTACCTTGAAGTTGTCGAACGCCGAGCTGCCCCACTTCAAAAATTCGTAGCGCTCGGCGTTGCGCTGATATTCGAGCGCGACATTGTCGCCGAACGCTTTCGGGGTGCCGAATTCGTCGACCATCACGCTATGGTCGATAACGAGGTGGACTGGGACCTGGGGGTTGATCTTCTGCGCATCGCCGCCAAGGCTCTTCATCGCGTCACGCATCGCGGCGAGGTCGACCACCGCGGGCACGCCGGTGAAATCCTGCATCAGCACGCGCGCCGGACGATACTGGATCTCGCGGTTGATCGAGCGTTCCCTGAGCCAGTCGGCCATCGCCTGCAGATCGTCCTTGGTGACGGTTACGCCATCCTCGAAGCGCAGGAGATTTTCGAGCAGCACCTTCATCGAGAAGGGCAATCGCGACATGTCGCCAAGCGCCTCGCCCGCCTTGGGCAGCGAATAATAAGCGTAGGACGTACCGCCGGCCTCCAGCGTCGAGCGGGTGTTGAGGCTGTCGTGGCCAGTCGGGATCATCGGGGAAACCTCGTCAAGAAAAAGCAGGGGTCGCGCCCCTCAAATGCTGT
>JBKJTQ010000132.1:0-3356 GCA_046589895.1 Sphingomicrobium sp. | reverse complement strand
AGTGGCGCGTATATTCGACAGCCGCAGGGATACAAAGCGTTCATCCCGAATCCGTTGCCGCCAACGCCACCCTTACAATTCGATGATCGACTGAATACCGCGCTGTCACGAGCGGACAGGGCCCTGGGCCGTCTCGACGGCTCAATCGAGACGCTTCCGCACCCCGATCTATTCCTTTCGATGTTTGTCCGCCGTGAAGCCGTCTTATCGAGCCAAATAGAAGGTACGCAGGCGTCCCTAAGCGACGTTATTAAAGCTGAGGCGGACGTCGTAGACCGCGCTCGCCCGTCAGACGTACGGGAAGTTCAAAATTATATCACGGCAATGAAACAGGGAGCAGAGTTGCTCAACGAGTTGCCGATCTCCACGCGACTCATCACAAATTTGCATCGAAATTTAATGGAAGGCGTTCGAGGGCAACACCAAAGACCCGGTGAAATTAGAGAAAGTCAGAACTGGATCGGATCTGCTGGTTGCGCGTTAGCCGATGCGCTGTTTGTCCCTCCCCCACGTGATGAAGTCCGTAGACTCCTCGGGCAACTAGAAAAATTCCTCCACGATGATTCGCCACTTCCTCCGCTAATCCGGATTGGCTTGGCTCACGCTCAATTTGAAACGATCCATCCATTCCTGGACGGAAATGGTCGGGTAGGGCGGCTGCTCATCACTCTCTTTCTTGTTGAGAAAACCCTTCTCCGTCACCCAGTTCTGTATTTGTCTTACTACTTTAAAAAGCACCGATCGGAATATTACGATCACCTGCAAGCCATAAGAGATCGCGGCGACTGGGGGTCTTGGTTGTTGTTCTTTTTGGAAGGCGTAGCTGTCGTCGCAAACCTTGCCGCCGAAACGGCGCAGAAAGTGCTACGCCTTCGAGAAGACCATCGCCAATCAATCATGGATGATTTTGAGCGTGCATCAGCCTTGCCGCTGAGAGTGCTTGATAAGCTTTATGCTCTTCCACTAACCTATCCGAATATGATCATGCAAGATTTCAGTGTGTCATACCCGACAGCTAATAATATTGTCCAGCACCTCTCCAATGCCGGGATCATCATGGAAATAACAGGGCAAAAGCGCAATCGAATATATCTGTATCGAACATATATGAGACTATTTGACGATCTTTAAGTGCGCCTGAATAAAGGGTATTAAGATCATGAATTCTTGGCTTGCGACGACGTTGTCACCGATACGCTCCTAAAACCGTCGACGGGGAATTTGCCGGACTTCCTCCACGACCTCCCCCTCATATTCGCGCACCGGCCGCTCGGGGCCGAGTTGCCAATCCTGCTGGCCGCGGATGGTTTCGGCGATGGGGCGGCCGGCGGCGTCGCGCGCCGGGCGATAGCGCAGGCTGCGTTCGAGCAAGGGGCAGGTCGCGGCATCAAGGTCGCGGTGGCCGCTCGATCGGGTGACGACGCAATCGCGCACCCGTCCCGTGGGCAGGATGGTGAAGCGGAGATAGGTCGTTCCCTGCGCCCGACGCTCGACCGCGCGCCGCGGATAATCTTGCGGATCGATCCCGCCGCTGAGGAAGCGCGCGCCGACCCCCCGGCCGCCGCCGCCGCCCCCTGTCCCATTGCCAAATAATCCGCTGCCAAGCCCCGTCCCAGTCCCGCCGGCGCCGGTTCCTGGCCCTGGCAGCACCGCCGCGCCCGCCGCCGCTGCGCTGCCTTGCCCGGCGATCGGGGCAGTGGCGATCGAAGGCGGCGGCGGCAAGCGGATTTCGGGCGGCGGGACGACGACTTCGGTCGGGGTGTCCTTGCGGTTGGCGGGTGAGGCCGCACCCTCGGCATCCTTCGGCCGAGCGACGGCGCGGGTCTGCGTATCGGGAGGCGCGGTGATATTGGGGGGCGGCGGCGGCTCGAGCGTGACGGCGATCAATTGCTGGGCGTCGGCCAGCGCGGGCGGGATCGATACGCCGAGCCCGCGCAACAGCGCATATCCGATCAGCGCATGGATCGCCGCCACGGCCAGCGCGGATTTGAGGCGATCGCCTGGTTCTGCGGAAAGCCGGTCCATGCCATTGAGTGTAAACGAAAAACTGCGCTACTCCAGTCGAAACGACGCGCCTCTGACGACCCATGGTGTAACGCCCTGCAACGCGCTTCTCTGGATGACGACGAGATTCGCTGTCCTACACGCCGCCGACCTGTCATGCTTCCCTCGGCGTCACCATGCGCCCGCGGCTCTTTGCGATTGTCGATGTTCCCATTCCCGCGACAGCCAACCTCGCGCCTCCCCGAAAATGGTAGGCCTCCCGGAGACTTTAGTGAACTTAGGACCGTAAGCTCTGTCCTGAGCTGGTCGAAGCGGCCGTCCTGAGCCTCACAAAGGGGACTCCTAAGTGCCGGGCCGCTCAGCCAGGAAGCGCATCAATTGGGCGAGCGTTTCTTCCATCTGGTCCTGCATCTGGCTGACCAATTCATTGTCGCGCATATGCTCATGGTCGAGTGGCTTTGAATAAGAGTCCGAAAAGGCCTGCAGATCCTCTTCGTCGAAAATCCCCTTGGCGACCAGTTTGGCGATGATCACGAGCAGGCCGTTGGTGTTGGCGATATTGCCCGCGACCAACGCCTCGTCGACCAGCGACATCGGGCCCGGCGCGTCTTCCTCGCCCCCAGGCTCGTCTTGGCGGTCGGCGGTGATCGTGTCCTCGCTCATGTCGCCAATGTGGCGGCTGCGACGAAATTGGCAAGCACCGACCATCGCGCGGCCTTGGCGGCGAAGTCGAGCGTGTAAGCGGGGCTTGAACTCGGCAGGTCGACGAGGGTCAGCGCGGTAGCGCCAAGCGCACGGCGCCCGATCGTCGCCGCGGTCTGACCGTTGAAGCCGATGGCGCGAAGCTGCGGATGCTGTGCGGCAAAGCCGGCGAGGCGATTGGCGGTCACCTCGCGCAACGCACCGTCGAGACTGCCGATCCGTCGCGCCTCGCCGACCACATCCCACAATCCGACATGGCGCGCGGCGAGACGCGCAAGTCGTTGGTCATATTCGAGCTCGACCAACGGCTCGCCCAGGACGTGCCCGAGCAAGCGCCAGAACTGGTTCCGCGGATGAGCATAATAACGCTGCGCGGTGAGGCTCGCTTCGCCGGGCAGACTGCCGAGCAACAGCAGCACCGGCCGGGCCGCGCCCGCCGGCGCCATCGATCGCTTGGGCTGGTCCATCGCTTGGACTTTAGGGATTGCCCGGCTAAGCCGCCAGCCATGGAGCCCGCGCTGCGCATCGCCCTATTTTCGGGCAATTATAATTATGTTCGCGACGGGGCCAATCAGGCGCTCAACCGGCTGGTCGAATATCTGCTGCGTCAGGGCGCCGAGGTGCGCATCTATGCCCCGACGGTCGACAAG
>JBKJTQ010000093.1:0-5259 GCA_046589895.1 Sphingomicrobium sp. | reverse complement strand
GTCAGCCCCGCGCCGGACGCCGCCGACGGCAAGTGCCACCTCACCGTCGCCAACCTGCGCACCATGCCGCACCGCAGCCACGAATGGCCCGACACGCTGGCGCAGCTTGAGCTCGCCTTTGCCGACAGCGCGTTCGCGGTGCATGGCCCGGTGCCCACCGCGTTCGGCGACGAAGGCGCGGCCAATCATATGCGGCTCGCGGAGGGTCACGGCGAACCTGGTGTCGAGGTGTTCGTCTTTGGCGTCAGCGGTGGCCCCTACCCCGCGCGTCAGCATGTCGAGGCATCGAAAGCAGTGGCGCGGCGTCACGCGCTCGACCCTGCTCGCACGATCTTCGCCGCCCAGTCTGAGCAGGCGATTGCCGCCGGGGCGTTTCACAACGACGTTGTCGCGGTCGCCAATGGCCCGATCCTGTTCGCGCATGAGCAAGCCTTCGACGACAAGGCCGCCCTGATCGATGCGCTGGCCGCCCAAGTTCCCGGCTTTGACCATGTCGAAGTCGCCGCGGCCGATGTCCCGCTTGGCGATGCGATCCGCTCTTATCTGTTCAATGCCCAGCTCATTACCGAGCCCGACACCGCGATGACCCTGGTCGCGCCGACCGAATGCCGCGACACCCCGTCGGTGGCGCGCTGGATCCAACGGCACCTCGCGTCGAACGGCGCGATCCGCCGCGTCGAGTTCGTCGATGTGCGCCAGTCGATGGCCAATGGCGGCGGTCCTGCCTGCCTCCGGCTGCGCGTGGCGTGCGACCCCGCCACCGTCGACCCGCGCTTCCTCGTCGATGAAGCCAGGCTCGACCGGCTCGCCGCCGTTATCGCCGCGCATTGGCCCGAACAGATTGCGGTGCGCGAACTGACCGATCCGGGGCTCGTCGCCCAAATCGTCGCGGCGCGCGCCGCCCTGCTCGAAGCGCTCAACCTAGGCGAGCTGTGCGTCGGTTAATTTAACAGTTACTCGTGTGAATTAATCTGAAATTGGCGGAACGCCGCCATTGGCATGACGTTTGCTTAACCATGACCATGCGTATCCGCCTTGCCCGCCTGTTTACCATCAAGACCCGCACCGAAGCGTTGCTCGTAACTTATGCCATCGCGGTCGGGGCGATCGAACGCGGCCTCCATTATATCGATCAATATCCGGGATATGGCGGAATTTTGCTCGCGCTCGCCTGCCTCGGCGTTCCATTCATTGCCGGGTCCAAGCTGATCGACGCAGTCAAGCCTCAGCCCGTGCCGGTCCCCGCGCGCGCCGCGTCGCCGCGCCGCCGCAACGCACCGCGCTTCAGTCGCAATCGACCCAAATATGCCCCGATCGATCGCGGTTCAGCATCACGCTTTTCACGTCGCACGGATTGACCATGCTCCACGTGCCGGCGCCCGCGACCGCGGCGCGGACTTGGGCCACGCCCGGCGCGGCCGGGGGCCGGGCGAAAGCGCTTGTAGATATTAACCATCGATTCACGTTTCGCGGGCACAGTCGCTCACGCTTGGATCGTGGGCTTGGGGAATGGCCAGATGGAATCGAACCGTCGTTACTATATGCGCCGCGCCGCCGAGGAACGCACCGCAGCCCACCGCGCGATGACCGAACAGGCCCGCGTGTGGCACGCCAAGCTGGCCCAGGATTTCGCCGAACGCGCTGCCTCGAGCACCACTCCCATGCTCCACGCCACCGCCTGAATCGGCCGACAGCGAACGCGAAAACGCCGGCGCTTTGTGTCGGCTTTTTTGTGCCCCGGTTATGGGAAATGGCGCGCCCGGAACGCCTTGAAGTCGGTGTAGCCCTCGTACAGGCCACAAATCCAACGAGGCCCGACCGAATTCTTGTCTGAATGCTTCTAGACGAAGCCGATGTTCGTGCCGAGAGAGCTGCCGGCGAAGTTGGCGATATTGGGCACGACCGTCGGAAGGTCCGACGCCGCGACTCCGAACCAGCTGGCGAGGGTCGCGGCATATTGATCGACCGCCATGGTCGGGATCAACCTTCCCTGGCCAATGTCGTCCGGGCCTCCATTCGCGAGCACCGGATTTATGCCATAGAAGCGTTTCCCGTTAACCGCGCCGCCCAGCACGAAATGCATGCTGCCCCAGCCATGATCGGTCCCGTTGATATTCGCGGTCAGCGCTCGGCCGAAATCGGATGCGGTGAAGCTTGTCACCTGCGACGCGATGCCCAGCTCGACCGTGGTATCGTAAAAGGCGCGCAAGGCGTCGGCGAGGTTCGTCAGTAGCGTGGGATGGAGCGTGGCCAGGCCATCGTGAGTGTCGAAGCGGCCGGAGGAGACGAAGAACACTTGTCGCTTGGCGCCAAGCGCGCTGCTTACCGACATGAGCTTTGCGACCATCTGCAGTTGCGCGCCAAGGCTGCTTTGGGAATCAACCGAAGCGGGAAAGGCAGTGGTGGTTACGGGCGCCTGGCCAAGGCTGCCCGCGACCTGCGCGTAAAGATCGAGCGCGCGCTTGCCAATCTGGCCGTGGAGCACTTCGAACTGATGAGGCCCGCCTGTGCTGATGAGCGATTGCAACAAGCTTGCCGCAGCGGCCGAGCCTTGCAGGCTGTTGCGCGAGTTGAGGCCGATTGGGCCCGCCGGGGTGACCGAATATTGGATCGCCGACCGGCCGGTGAGAAAGACTGCGTTGCCGGCGGGATTGATGCAGGTCAGGCTCGCCGTGCCGTTGCCCGATTGCAGCAGGTCGCCCATCCGACCGCCCCAGCCGGACGATGCGCCCTCCGGCGACGAGGCCTGCCAATAGCTTTGCTGATCGTTATGCGACAGGAGCTTGGGCGGAAGGCGGACATTATTCGCCTGATATTGCGCCTTGGTGGTCGGCTGGACCAGCGTGCCAACGTTGAGCGCCACCGCCATCTTTCCGGCGTTGAAGATCGGCATCAACTTCGCCAGTTCGGGCGCCAGCGCATATTGCGCCCCGCCGGGCAGGGCGGTGGTCGGCTGCAGCACCGTTCCCGCCAGCGCCGACTGGGCGTAGGCAAGCGCTCCGCGCTGGGCACTGTAGCTCGCATATTGGGCCGCGTCGTAGGGGACGAGCGTGTTGGCGTAGTCGTTGCCGCCAAAAAGAAAAACGCACACCAGCGCCTTATAGTCGGAAGCGGTGGCTGCGGCTGCCTCGCCAATCGCGGCAAGGTTCATGACGAACGGCGTCGCCGATCCTGCAAGCGACAAGGCCGAGGCGCGCTTGATAAACGCGCGGCGGGAAACATCCATCGTCATCCTCCTACCGCAACACGAGATATTCGGGGGACGCCATCACCAGGACGATGGCGGCGTAAATGCGGTTCAACGTCCCAGCGGTGGTGGTCGTCGCGATTGTGTCGAGGGCGGTCTTCATCAGCGCGATCGTCGGCGCGCTGATCTGATTGGCGGCGAGCACCAGATTGAGCTCGTTGAGCAGGGCCTGGCTGTCCGCCGCGATCACGGTCAGCGCGGAATAATCGGGCTTGGCCTCGCCTGCGCCATTGGCAATCACCCCCTGAATGTAATTGACGTAAGCGATGACCGAAGGCTCGTTGGTGATCTGAAATTCGGGGGCAACCATGCCGCTGGCACTGATCGCGCTTCCGGGTGGTACGTAGCCTGGGCGGAACCAGTTGAAGACACTCGGCGCACGACCCGGACTTTCGCCAAGCCGGTTGGCGGTCGACGCCGTGTTTCCGAATGGCCACAGCTGCATCGGCGAGGTGACGTTGAACGCCTTCGCCCACTGCACCAGCCGCACTACCGGCTCGCGCAGCTTGCCGGACGTACTGCTGTCGACCTGCGTATCGTCGCGCGCTTCGCGGTCGGTCAGAACGGCCCGGATCACCGCCTTCATGTCGCCGCGCACGCCGCTGCCATTGTTGGCGAAGATCGCCGCGACACGCCCGATATAGGCCGGGCTGGGGTTGCTGGTGACGAGATGCTGGATCAATTGCTTGCCGACGAACGGCGGGACGTTCTGGTGATTGAACAGCCCGTCAAGCGCCAGCTTGCGGGCGGTGGCGCCATCGCTCCCGGCCGGAATGCTGATGCCCAGAAAGCTGGTCGCGCCGGTCTCGTTCCTTGCCGCGACGATCGTCATCGGCAAGCGCATGCGCCCCGGCGTGCTATTGTCCGTATTGGCGTAGGTGTAGCCGGTCCACACCCGTGCCGCCTGCGACACGTCGGCCTGAGTATAAGAAGGGACGGGATTGCCGTTCGACAGTAATTGCGTGCCGTCCATGTTGAGCATGGTCAGCCCAATGGTGAACAACTGCATCAGTTCGCGCGCAAAATTTTCGTCGGGGATCGATCCGGTCGCCGGATTGGCCTTCGTATTGCCAAGGAAGGTCAGATAAAGGCCCATCGCGACATTGGTCGAGACGCCTTCCATCAGGTCGCGATAATTGCCGAAGGCATTGTCCCACAGCACGTCGAGATAGGCGGCCAGTGCAAACGCGCGCCAGCCGCCCCCAAAGCCATCGACGCCCACCACCCATTGATCGAGCAAGGCGAGCCCGACGCGCTGCCTCAGAATATCTCCGCTACCCATCAGCTGCGACCAGATCATTGGGTCGAAGCCGCTAGTGGTGTTCATGTTCGTCGCTGCGTCATATCCGTTGGTGACCAGATAATCCCAGAATTTCTGAGGCCGAAGGACGGTGAATTGCGCTGTCAGCCAGGAATCGAACCCACTGTCCGACAGGTTGAGCAGGTCCGCCTTCGAATAGCCGATCGCGGCTTGTGAGAGGAAGCGCGAAGCCTGCGCCGCGGTTACCCGCTGCGAGGCGACGACGGGAGGGACGGGGTTCGTCGAGGATGAGGAGCCCCCTCCCCCGCCGCACGCCGCCAGCGCGAGCGATCCTGAAGCGGCCAGTGCGAGTCCGACCGAGGGGGAAGTGCCGTCACTTGGCCCTGTGGGGTCAGCGTCGATCTGACGGGGCAAAAGGTTCGGATCGTCCTGACGAGCCTCAAATTCAGCCATCACGCGACTCCCCTACCTGGGGCGAGACCAAGCGGGCCTCCGCTTTAAATGGTGGCGCCCCCAAGCTCCGTGGCGAGAATGTCGGTCATTGCGATGATAAGCAACAGACATTCAATGCAAACAGCGGAGCGTCGATCGGGCAGCGTGTGCGGCCCCTACCTTTGGTGCGGACTTTTGTGAGTGAATGGCGCGCCCGGAACGATTCGAACGTCCGACCCTCAGATTCGTAGTCTGATGCTCTATCCAGCTGAGCTACGGGCGCGTGCCGGGGGTGCCAATAGGGGGATGCGGCCCCCCG
>JBKJTQ010000047.1:0-6910 GCA_046589895.1 Sphingomicrobium sp. | reverse complement strand
AGCTTGAGCGCGGTCTCGAAGCTGTCGGCGAGGCGGCTCTGGATGTCGTCACGGATGGCGATACGATCGACCACCACTTCGATGTCATGGGTATATTTCTTGTCGAGCGCGGGGGCGTCTTCGATCGCCATCATCTCGCCGTCGATTCGGACCCGGGTGAAGCCAGCCTTCTGCCACTCGGCGAGTTCCTTGCGATATTCGCCCTTGCGGCCGCGCACCACCGGGGCCAGCAGATAATGGCGCGAGCCTTCGGGCAGCGCCATCGTCCGGTCGACCATCTGGCTGACCGTCTGCGCGCTGATCGGCAGGCCGGTGGCGGGCGAATAGGGAATGCCGACCCGCGCCCACAGCAGGCGCATGTAGTCGTAGATTTCGGTGACCGTGGCGACGGTCGAGCGCGGGTTGCGGCTGGTGGTCTTCTGCTCGATCGAGATCGCCGGCGACAGGCCGTCGATATGCTCGACATCGGGCTTCTGCATCATCTCGAGGAACTGCCGCGCATAGGCGCTCAAGGATTCGACGTAGCGGCGCTGCCCCTCGGCATAGATGGTGTCGAAGGCGAGGCTAGATTTGCCCGACCCCGACAGCCCGGTGATCACCGTCAGCGACTCGCGCGGAATCTCGACGTTGATCCCTTTAAGATTATGCTCGCGCGCGCCGCGGACGGAAATGTGGGTCTGCATGGCCTAATTTCGTTCCATCTATGTTCTAAGGCGGAATTAGCAGTGTGGCGCGGGGCGTCAACGCTAGAAGCGGTAGATGGGGACGACGAGGGCGGGGAGCAATCGGAGAAGAGTTGGTAATAGCCCTTTTCGACCAGATCGGTTAAGCATCCGCGTCGGTCACGTCGGGTCCGGCTGGTCGTCGCGTTGTTCTGGGGGGAACTTAGTGGGGATACTACGCGCGCGACTCGATCCTGACGTTGCCACACCATGATCTTCAATTCGCTGACGTTCGTCGTCTTTTTCGCGGTCGTGCTGGGGGTATGGAGCCTGCCGCTGGGGTGGACGCCGCGGAAGATTTTCCTGCTGGTCGCCAGCTACATTTTCTACATGGCGTGGAACCCGCCGTTCATCATCCTGCTGTGGGTATCGACCGTGGTCGACTGGTTTGCCGCGCAGGCGCTGGTCAAGGCCGAGCGCCCCGCCGCTCGCCGCGCGTGGATGCTGATTTCGGTGATCGCCAATCTCGGGATGCTCGCTTTCTTCAAGTATGGCGAATTCCTGATGACCAATTTCGTCGTGCTCGCGGCGAGCGTCGGGGTCACATACAGCCCGCCTGCGATGGACATCGTCCTTCCGGTCGGGATCAGTTTCTACACTTTCGCGACGATGAGCTATACGCTCGACATCTACCTGCGGCGGGCCATACCGGCGCGCAATTTCCTCGACTATGCGTTGTTCGTGACGTTTTTTCCGCATCTGGTGGCGGGACCGATCATGCGCCCGACCGAGCTGGTGCCGCAGTTCGTCACCCCGCGACGAGCGACACGCGACCAATTGCTGTTCGGGCTGGGGCTACTGACTTTGGGGCTGTTTCAGAAAGTGGTGCTGGCTGATGGCTTCCTCGCGCCGGTGGTCGAAGCGCTGTACGACGCCAAGGCCATGCCCGGCGTGCCATTCGCTCCCGGGGCGGTCGACGCCTGGCTTGGAACGCTGGCGTTCGCCGGGCAGATTTTCTGTGATTTCGCGGGCTATTCGACCGCCGCCATTGGCGTGGCCTTGTGCCTCGGCTTCGCCATGCCCGACAATTTCCGCTTCCCTTATGCGGCAATCGGCTTTTCCGATTTCTGGAAGCGCTGGCACATCACCTTGTCGTGCTGGCTGCGCGACTATGTCTATATTCCGTTTGGCGGCAACCGCCACGGCGAAGTGCGGACGTACATGGCGCTGATGGGGACGATGCTGCTCGGCGGATTGTGGCACGGCGCCAGTTGGACGTTTGTCGTGTGGGGCGGGCTTCACGGTCTATACCTCGCCGCGGAACGCAAGTTGAAACAAGTCTTCTCCGATTGGCAACCGGGGCCGCTCGCCTTGCTTGCGCTCGGCCTGCTGACCTTTACTTTGATCAACGTCACCTGGGTATTCTTTCGCGCCGACACCTTTGCCGAAGCGGGAACGATCCTGGCCGGGATGGCGGGCGCCCACGGTTCGGCCAAGCCGATTCTCTCGGCCGCCGACATCATCAGCGCGGGGGCGATCGTCGGGATGATCGTCGCGTTTCACTGGCGGATGCGTTCGACCACGCTCGAAGCGGCAATCGAGCGTGCCTCGCCGGTCGTTGTCGGAACGCTGTGGGCGGTGATGGCGGCCGCGATCCTGTTCGAACATGGAGCGGGCAATGCCTTCATCTACTTCGCCTTTTGAGAACCCCAGGTCCGGCGGCGAAAAGCTCCAGCGCGGGCTGAGGATGACCGCATCGGATCGGCCGGGCCAGGCCCAGCCGGTGCCCGAGCGCGACATCCCCGCGCAGCCATGGGGACGGATCGCAGTGGGCGCGCTGATCGCGGTGCTGATCGCGTTTGGGATATGGGAATGGCAGATGCGGCGGCTCGGGCTCGACGCGGGCCATGTCACCGACGACATCGCCGGTTGGGCGGTCCAGCGGCATCGCATTGCAAGCGAACGCATCCCGGTGGCGATCGTCGGCGATTCGCGCATCCTGTTCGATACCGATCTCGACCGATTCGAAGCGCTGACCGGGGTGCGGCCGCTGCAATTGGCACTGGTCGGCACGAGCGGACGACCATTCCTCGCCGACCTCGCCAACGACCCCAAATTCACCGGACTGTTGATCGTCGGCATGGCGGACCTTTCCTATTTTCGCGATGGCGTCGGATTGAACGCGGGCGCGCTTGAGGTGACGCACTGGCAGTCGCCCGCCAAGCGCGTTTCGCAAAAGCTTGGCGAGATGCTTGGCGGCGTGTCGGCCTCGTTCGATGAGGAATATCGGCTGAGCAGGCAGCTGCGTGAACTCGATCGCGGCCTGCGCCCGGGCGCCGACAGCCCCTATGAGGACGTGTGGAAGATCAAGCAGGTCGAGTCGGGCCGTCAGGTTTATATGTGGCGGCGGCTCGAGCATGATGCCTATTTGCGCTATCACGCGCGCCATGCCTGGAAGGGAGCCAAAGGCCCGCGGATCGAATCGCGCAGCATCGCCACAGCGCTGGCCGAAAGCGCGGCTTCGGTTGCGAAAATCCGGGCGCGCGGCGGAGACGTCATCTTCGTTCGCCCGCCATCGTCGCCCGAATTACGTGTCAATGAGGAACGGCGCCTGCCACGCGCCAAGGGCTGGGACGCGCTGCTTGCCGCCACCAAGGCGCACGGTGTCCATGCTGACGACCTGCCCGCGGCGCAGGATCTGGTGCTGCCGGAGTTTTCCCATTTGAGCCGCGCCTGCGCCACGGTATTTACCGACGCGCTTGTCCGACGGATCGTGACGATCACGCCGCGTCTGCGCCTGCGGCCAACAGCGCCGCGAGCTGTTAAGGGAGCGGATTGCCGCCCGATTGCCTGACGGCGTTCGCAATTCGAGTGCGCCCTCCGTCATCTTGAGGAGAAGGTCGATGACCGGTTCGGGCGGACGGATGGCGATCAATCGCTGGTGCACTGCCGGTCATAAGAAGAGCCGCTTTGGTCCCAAGACGGGTTTCCCTTGAAGGGAAGCCTGATATCCACGATATAGAAAGTTAGCGAAGGTCCAATCCCCCTCGCGAAGGAGTAGAAATGCAGAACCAGTATGACCCGCGCACGACGAGCCGGATCGACCCGGCGATCTCGGTCGGCGTGCCGCGTGCCGCTCGCGATGTGGGCCTTCGGTCCTACATGCTGTCGGTTTATAATTATATGGCGTCGGGGGTGCTGCTCACCGGCATCGTCGCATTGCTGTTCTTCAGTTCGGGTTATGCCGAGCAGGTGATGGCGACCCCGCTTCGTTGGCTGATCATCTTCGCCCCGCTGGCGTTTGTGATGTTCATGAGCTTCGGTCAGAACCGGATGTCGACCGGAACGCTCCAGGCGATGTTCTGGGGCTTCGCGACGGCGATGGGCCTGTCGATGTCGACCATCTTCATCGTCTATACCGGCACCTCGATCGCGCAGACCTTCTTCGCGGTTTCGGCGGGTTTCCTTGGGCTCAGCCTCTATGGCTATACCACCAAGCGTGACCTCAGCGGCATGGGCACGTTCCTGATCATGGGCGTGGTCGGGCTGCTGGTGGCGATGGTCGCCAATATCTTCATCCAGTCGACCGCGATGGGCATGGCGATCAGTGCGATCGGTGTGCTGCTGTTCGCGGCGCTGACCGCCTACGACACGCAGAAGATCAAGAGCATGTATGCCTATGTCGCGGGCACCGACATGTTGGGCAAGACGGCGATCATGGGCGCGCTGACGCTCTATCTCGACTTCATCAACATGTTCACCTTCCTGCTCAGCTTCATGGGTGACCGCCGCTAAAGCGCTTGTCCGGAGGACGCAAAAGGAAGGGCCCGGCGAGCGATTGCCGGGCCCTTTTTCTTTGGGGCAAAAGCGCGACTTAGCTTAGGTGGCGGGTGAAGAAGGCGATGGTGCGTTGCCACGCCAGATCGGCCGCGGCCTCGTCGTAGCGTACGGCGGACGTATCATTGTTGAAGGCGTGGTTGACCCCCGGATAAGTGTAGTCGCTCACCGACTTGCCCGCCGCTTTCAGCGCCGCAACCCATGGCTCGCCGGTCTGGTTCACGCGGGTGTCGAGCCCGGCATAATGGAGCAGCAGTGGGGCGCGGACCCGGGACGCTTCGGCCGGGGCGGGGGCGGGGCCGTAATAGGCCACCCCGGCGTCGAGTTTCGCCCCTGCCGCCACCGCAACGCGGTTGACGAAGGCGCCGCCCCAGCAGAAGCCGACGATCCCCAACTTGCCGTTGGAATGACGCAGCCGCCTGAGACCCTGACCGAGCACCACGGCGCTATCGACCGCCTTGGCGAGGTCCAATTTGCCGATCGCCTCGCGCGCCGCATCCTCATTAGCCGGAGTTCCGCCGAGCGGCGAGAGGAAGTCGGGCGCGACGACGTAAAAGCCTTTGAGCGCCAGCCGTCGGGCGACATCCTCGATATGCGCGTTGAGCCCGCGATTTTCGTGGACGACGACCACCACGCCGCCCTTTTTCAAATCCCTGCGCGCCGCGACATAGCCTGACAGGCCGGTCACGCCACTCAGCCTGCCCTTGCGGGTGATCAGGCGCTTGTCGCCGGCGGGCACGATCGTCGCCGCGGCGGGTGAGGCGGCGATGCTTCCGATCAGCAGATTGGCCGCCGCCGCGCCGCCCGCGATGCGCGTCATCGCGGCAAAGAAATCGCGCCGCTCCAGAGACAGGTCGGGCCGCCCCCGGCAGTCCGAGATCGCTCCGGGGGAGCGATCGACCTGCCTCTCTTCATGCGTGAAGCGATCGTAAAGCTCGATCGCTTGCTGGCGCAGCTCGTCGTTCACTGCTTTATCCTCCGCATTGGCCTCACCCGGCGGGTTGCATCTCGGCGATCAATTGCATGTCGATCTCCTTGCCGCGCTTATAGGCGGGACGTTCGGCCAGCCTGGCGGCGTAGTCCGTGAATGCGGGCCGGTCGGGAAAGGATTTGAACTGCAACCCCCACAGCACCTGGCTGCCGACGTAAACGTCGGCGGCGGTGAAGCGATCGCCACAGATAAAGCCGGCCTTGGTCAGCTGGCCGGAAAGCGTGTCTATCACCCGGTCATAGCTCCCAAACCCGACCATGCGCTGTTGCTCTTGAGTGGGTTCGACACCCAGCGTTCGAGTGGTCACAGCCTGCTCAATCGGGCCCGCGGCGAAGAACAGCCAGCGGTAATAATCGGCTTTCTCGGTCTCGCGCGGTCCCAGTCCGGCGTCGGGAAAGACGTCGGCGAGATAGGCGCAGATCGCGGCACATTCAGTCACCACCTTGCCGCGATGGACGATCGCGGGGACTTTCATCATCGGGTTGATCGCGCGATACTCATCGCCTTTCATGGTCGAAGCATAGTCGAGGATTTCGGTGTCATAGGGCGCGCCGACCTCCTCCAGCATCCAGCGGACGATTTGCCCGCGGCTCATCGGGTTGGTGTAGAATTTCAGCTCGGCCATAATGTCTTCCCGTGCGACTCGATCCCCGGAACATAATTGGAACAAATGCGAAAGTCAGCCGCGCTCGCCGCTGACGGGAGTGCGAACGCTGTTCCGCTCACCCGCGCTCTGATCGCGTATTGCGCGGAATTCGCTGTCGGCGCTCCAATTGGGCCACGCCGTTCCATTAGCCAACTGCCGGCCGACCGTATGGAGAAGGATGGCGTCATCGACCATCCCGCGAAAATCCCAGGTTGGATCCCATTCGTCGTCGGGTTGGTGGTAGCGTTTCGCCGTATAATCTTCCTGCAGGGCGAGGCCCCGCTTGGTGCCGCCGTCGACAAGGTCGTTACCGCGCTTGAAGCTGATTGCTGGAACGCCGCGCTTGGCAAAGGGGAAATGATCCGAGCGGAAGAAATAGCCGGCCTCGACCCGCTCCTCGGGGACGAAGCGCCTCCCCTTCCGCGCGCCTTCGGTGATCAAAATGTCGAGAAGTTCTAGCTTGGCGTTGCCCGAGATGCTGAAGTCGCGCGCCGGTCCGAAAACATTGCCGCCGTCGGTATTGATAACGCCAACCGTTCGACTGAGTGGGTAGAGCGGATTGGCGACATAATATTCGGAGCCGAGCAAGCCCTTTTCTTCCGCGCCAACGGCGAGAAATGCGACCGATCGGTCAGTTCGCGGCGCCTTGGCGAAGGCGCGCGCCTGTTCGATAAGCTGCGCGATGCCGGTGGCATTGTCGATCGCACCGTTGAAGATGCGGTCGCCGTTGGCGTCGGGCTCTCCCACGCCGATGTGGTCCCAGTGGGCGGTGTA
>JBKJTQ010000141.1:0-4861 GCA_046589895.1 Sphingomicrobium sp. | reverse complement strand
CCGGTGCCAGCCAGGTGTTTCTGATCGAGGAGCCGATGGCCGCCGCGATCGGTGCCAACATGCCGGTGACCGAACCGGTCGGCTCGATGGTCGTCGATATTGGCGGCGGCACCACCGAAGTCGCGGTGCTCAGCTTGCGCGGCCTTGCCTACACCACCTCGGTGCGGGTCGGCGGAGATAAGATGGATGAAGCGATTTCGTCCTACGTCCGCCGCAACCACAACCTGTTGATCGGCGAAGCCACGGCGGAGCGGATCAAGAAGGAGGTCGGCATCGCCAAGCCGCCTGTCGACGGCATTGGCAAGACCGTCCACATCAAGGGCCGCGACCTCGTCAACGGGGTGCCCAAGGAAATTTCGATCAATCAGGGTCAGATCGCCGAGGCGCTGTCGGAACCCGTCGGGACGATCGTCGAGGGGGTGCGCATCGCACTTGAAAATACCGCGCCCGAACTCGCCGCCGACATCTGTGACCAGGGCATTGTGCTGACCGGTGGCGGGGCATTGCTCCAGGGGCTCGACGAAGTATTGCGCGACGAAACCGGGCTGCCCGTGACCGTGGCTGAGGATCCGCTGACCTGCGTCGCGCTCGGCACTGGCCGCGCGCTTGAGGAAGAGCAGTTCCGCGGCGTCCTCCAGACGGCGTAGCCTAAGCCATGGTGGCCTTGGCGGGATCACGCCCGGGCTGGTCTCGGCGCGCGCAATATGGGCTGTTCTTCGGCTTCGTCGCGACCGTCGCGGCGATTATCGTCGGGCTGATCATGCTCATCCTGTCCCTCGCCGCGCCGCAAAGCTACGCCGTGGTGCGGGGCTTTGCGCTCGACCTTACCGCGCCGGTGAGCAACGCGCTCGATGAAGTCGCCACCACCGCAACCGGGCTGGTCAGCGGCGCGGGCGATTATTGGAACGCCGCACACCAGAATGGCGAGCTGAAGAAACAGCGCGGCGCGATGCTGCGCCGGATGGTCGAGGCCAAGGCGATCGCCCTTGAGAATCGGGAATTGAAGCGCGCTTTGGCGCTGCGCGAGCGCGACCGGCGGACGATAGCGACCGGGCGCGTGGTCGGCTCCTCCTTTACCTCGCCGCGGCGCTTCGCAATTCTTTCGGTGGGGAAGCGCGACGGGGTCGCGGTGGGAATGCCGGTGCGCGCCGCCGACGGGCTGGTCGGGCGGGTGATCGACGCCGGCGCTTTCGCGAGCCGGGTGTTGCTGGTCAGCGACCGCGCCAACATCGTTCCGGCGCGGCTGGTGCGCGGCGGCTTGCCGGTGATCGCCACCGGGCGCGGCGACGGCACGATCGATGTCCGTCCACTCGAAGTCGGACGCAACCCGTTTCGCAAGAATGACATTATCGTCACGTCGGGAACCGGCGGGCTTTACCCGCCGCTATGGCCGATCGCACGAATCGTCCGCCTCGATGACGATGGCGCGATCGCCCTGCCGCTCGCCGACCCGGGGCAGATCAGCTTTGCATTGGTCGAGGCGCCGTTCGAGCCCGCCGCGATCGCCGAGGAAGCGCGGCGCGAGGAGCCGCGCTGATGGGACGCTCGGCCCTCACCCCGTCGCGTGGGGCGAGCCTGTCGCGCGGCCCCCACCCCGCCGCGCTGTCAATCCCGACGCTGAGCGTGCTGGCGGCGACCTTGCTGTCGGTGTTTCCGATCGTCTCCAACCATGGCTGGTGGCCCGATGCAGGGTTGCTGATACTGATCGCGTGGCGGCTGCTGCGCGCCGACGCCTGGCCGGCGTGGGTCGCCGCCCCGCTCGGGCTGATCCACGATCTGATCACCGGAGCACCGATTGGGCTCGCGGTGGCGCTGTGGCCGACGTTCATGCTCGCGCTCGACGTGATCGACCGGCGGACGATGTGGCGCGATTATTGGATCGAATGGGTGCTTGCCGCAATCTTCATCGGGCTGTTCGTCGTCGTCCAGTGGCAGGTCGCGGCGTGGGACGGCGCCGCGGTACGCTTCGCCAGCGTGGCGCCGTCCATCCTCGTCGGGATCATCTGCTTCCCGATCGCCGCCTTCATCGTCGCGCGGCTCGACCGCTGGAGGCTGGGGCGATGAAGCCGAACAATTACACCAGCGCGCACCAATCGATCACCTTCTCGCGCCGGATGCTGCTGGTCGGCGGGGCGCAGGTCGCGCTCGGCGGTGCGCTGATCACGCGGCTCGCTTACCTCTCGATCAGCCAGAACGAACATTATAAGTTGCTCAGCGAGAGCAACCGCGTGCAATTGATCGTCGTCCCGCCGCGGCGCGGCTGGCTGGTCGACCGCCACGGCAAGCCGATCGCGATCAATCGTTCGGATTTTCGCATCGACATCATCCCCGAGCAGCTCGAGCGCCCGACCGAAACGCTCCGCCTGCTGTCGCAATTGCTTGACCTTCCGACCGACGACATCGACCGGATCATCAAGGAATTGGGCATCGCCAAGGGTTATCAGCCGGTCCAGGTCGCCGAGAATGTCGCTTATGAGCATTATGCCGCGGTGACCGTGCGGCTGCCCGAAATGCCCGGAGTCCAGCCGATGCGCGGTTTCTCGCGCTTCTACCCGGCTGGCCCCGCCGTGGGGCACCTCGTCGGCTATGTCGGGGCAGCGTCGGCCAAGGAATATGAGCTGGAAAAAAATCCCCTGCTCGTCACACCGGGATTCAAGATCGGCAAGGAAGGGCTTGAAAAAACACTCGAAACCAATTTGCGCGGCCAACCTGGTGGGCAACGTGTTGAGCTCACCGCGCGCGGTAAATTGGTGCGCGAGCTCGAGCCCAAGCCCGATCGTTCGGGCAATACCGTCCAGCTGTCGATCGACGCCGGATTGCAGGATTTCGCCGCGCGGCGACTGGGCGAGGAATCGGGAAGCTGCACGGTGATCGACTGCCTCACCGGCGACATATTGTGCATGGCGTCGATGCCCGCCTACGACCCGAATAGTTTTTCCGACGGCATCGGGCGCACCGAGTGGAGCATGCTCGCCGACGATCCGCGCCGCCCGCTTGTCAACAAGACGCTATCGGCGCTTTACCCTCCCGGATCGACGATCAAGCCGATGGGCGCGCTCGCCATCCTTGCGGCCGGGGTCGATCCCAACCAGTCAATCTATTGTCCCGGCGGCTATCGGCTCGGCAACCGCTTCTTCCGCTGCCTCGGGCGCCACGGCACGGTCAACATGCGCCGCGCGATCGCCAAAAGCTGCAACACCTATTTCTATTCGATGGGGCACCGCATCGGCTATGATGCGATCGCGCCAATGGCCAAGCGCCTCGGCCTGGGACAGAAGTTCGACCTGCCGGTGGTCAGCCAAAGCTTCGGCACCGTTCCCGACAGCGCGTGGAAGCTCAAGCGCTACGCCGGCAATAAGAAGCTCATCGAGCGTCCCGACTGGACCGCGTCGGACACGCTCAATGCCTCGATCGGCCAGGGCTATCTGATCGTCAATCCGCTTCAGCTGGCAGTGATGGCGGCGCGCATCGCCTCGGGCCGCGACATCCAGCCGCAATTGATCGGGCGCCATGCGAAGCCCGCGCGGCTGCTCGGCATCCCGCAGGAGCATCTCGACACGGTGCGCGGAGGGATGTGGGAAGTGGTCAATGGTGATGGCACCGCGGGCGCAAGCCGGATCATGCTTCCCGGGATCGAAATGGGGGGCAAGACCGGCACCGCTCAGGTGCGCAAGATTACCGGCGGGCAGCGCGGCCAGTCGGGCGAGTGGAAATATCGCGACCATGGTTTGTTCGTCTGCTTCGCCCCAACCTCCAACCCGCGCTACGCGGCTTCGGTGGTGATCGAGCATGGGCTGGGCGGGGCGCGCGCCGCCGCCCCGGTCGCCAAGGACGTGCTGACCTATTTGTTCGATAAAGAAAAAGCGCTCGCCAGCCTCGCCGGCTTCGAAGCACAATGGGGCGGAACGCTCGCCGAGCGCACCGCGCGACGCCAGGCCCAGATTGAGGACACCGCCAAGGCCAATGCGCGGCTTCGCGCATGATCTCGTCGGCGATCATTCCCCAACCGCTCGCGCGCCTCCCCTGGCGGCTGATCTGGCTGGTGCTGGCGATCTGCTCAATCGGGCTGATCACGCTCTATTCGGCGGCGGGAGGATCGGCTTCGCCGTGGGCGTTGAAGCAGGCGCTGACGATCCTGTTCTTCCTGGGAATTGCGATCGGCATGTCGTGGATTCCGGAAAATTTCATCAAACAGATGACATTGCCCGCTTATGTCGCGATCCTGGTCATGCTGATCGTCGTCGAAATGGTCGGCTTCGTCGGCAAGGGCGCGCAGCGCTGGGTCGATTTGGGGTTTATTCGCCTGCAGCCGTCCGAATTCATGAAGCCCGCGATCGTGCTCGTGCTCGCGCGCTTCTATGACCTCGTGCCGGCGGGGGACGTCCGCCGCTGGCGCGGGCTGTGGCCCGCCGCCGCGCTGATCCTCGTCCCGTTCGCGTTGATCATCGTCCAGCCCGACCTGGGCACCGCCACGATGGTGCTGCTGAGCGGGATTACGGTAATGTTCATCGCCGGGCTGCCGATGTGGTATTTCCTGTCGGCGGCGAGCGCGGCGGCGGTGGCTACGCCGATCCTGTTCGCCTTCATGCACGAATATCAGCGCAAGCGCGTCTTCATCTTCCTTGACCCCGAAAGCGATCCGCTTGGCGCGGGCTATCACATCAGTCAGTCCAAGATCGCAATTGGGTCGGGCGGCGTGTGGGGCAAGGGCTTTCTCAACGGCAGCCAGAGCCATCTCGACTATCTCCCCGAGGGCCATACCGATTTCGTATTCGCCACGATGGTCGAGGAATGGGGTTGGTTCGGGGGATCGTTGCTGATTGTCGCCTTCCTGCTGGTCGTGCGCTGGGGAATGAAGGTC
>JBKJTQ010000083.1:0-2523 GCA_046589895.1 Sphingomicrobium sp. | reverse complement strand
TGCCTGTGGGATGCGCGGGCCGATAGCCCAGCTTCCGTTTGATATCAAGGGAATCGCCCCGACAGGCGATCAAAAGAACAGAGTAGGAACTATTTCATTTGACAGACGAAGAACATAAGACGAACATCACTGCAGATAAAGGCATTAACCCGCCGTGTCGGAACTTAGATGATGGTTTCGGGTTAGGCGAATAACGATAGGGAAATGCTCATGCTCGCACCGCTTGCCACCCTCGCCTTCCTCGCCACCATCTGGCTGATCGCCAAGCTTGCGCTCGACGTCGCCGATGGCGCTGGCGCAAAAGTGCTTGCCGCGCTGCGGGGTCAATCGATGCTTGCCCGGCCGCCGCAATCGGTTCGCCCGGTCAGCGTGCGCTTCCAACTGCGGGCAGAATCGGTTCGTCGCCCGCTGCGCGTGACACCGGAATGGCGCGCCGCCGCTTAACCCGGCCATAGCTGGCGATGCTCAGCGGCATCGCCCCCAGATACAGTATCGAAATTGCCAGCAAGGTGATCCATGGCGTCGTAACCAGCGCGGCGCCCAGCAGAGCCACCCCCGCGAGCGCGAACAATCGCCATTCGCGGCGGATACGGATCGACGTCCAGGTATAGGTTGGAACGCTCGAAATCATCAGCGCGGCGATGAACAGGATCCACGGCATCACGATGAACCAGCTCCGGAACAGTTCCTCGCCGCTGATCAGCCACAGATAGAGCGGGACAAAGGCGAGCCCTGCTCCAACCGGCGCGGGCACGCCGGTATTGAAACCGGCCTCCTTGTGCGGCTGCGGGCCGGCATCAATCCGGGCGTTGAACCGCGCCAGCCGAAGCGCGCAGCACACCGCCAGCGCGAGTGCGGCCGTCCAGCCGAATTGCGGCGCGGCATGAAGCGACCACAGGAACAGGATCAGCGCCGGCGCGGTGCCGAAGGCGATATTGTCGGCGAGGCTGTCGAGCTCGGCGCCGAAGCGGCTGTTGGCGCGGAGCAGGCGTGCAACGCGCCCGTCGAGGCCATCGAGGATGCCCGCGACGATGATCGACCCAAGCGCCTTTTCCCATTCATCGCCGATCGCGAAGCGGACGCCAGTGAGGCCGAAGCACAGCACCAGCGCGGTGATCGCGTTCGGCACCAGCGCTCGGAACGGGATTCCGCGGGCGGGGCGTTCGCCGGCCAAGTCGCTCACTGGCTGATGCCCGGGCGCTGTGGATCCTGGCCGATGTTGCCGAGCACGGTTTCACCCGCGATCGTGCGCTGCCCGAGCAGCACTTGCGCGCCGGTCCCCGCGGGCAGGAACACATCAACCCGGCTGCCGAAGCGGATCAGCCCGATGCGCTCGCCCGCCGTTACCTGATCGCCTTCCTTGACGAACGTCATGATCCGCCGAGCGACAAGTCCGGCAATCTGGGTGAACCCGATCTGCACCCCGTCCTCGCGCTCGACGAGGAAATGCTGGCGCTCATTATCCTCGCTCGCCTTGTCGAGGTCGGCATTGAGGAATTTGCCCGGGACATAGGCGACGCGCGCGATCCGCCCCGCGATCGGCGTGCGGTTGATGTGGACATCGAACACGCTCATGAAAATCGACACGCGGGTGAACTCACCCGTCAGCCCGCCCACGCCCGCCAGCTCGGGCGGCGCGGCGACCTTGCAGATCATCGTCACCAGGCCGTCGGCGGGCGCGACGATCAGCGCCGAATCCTGCGGCGTGGTGCGGATCGGGTCGCGGAAAAAGGCAGCGACCCAGATCGTCACCAGGATCAGCAGCCAGCCGATGAAATGGTTGACCCCGCCGTAGACGACGAGCGCGACGACCGCGGCAATGAGCGTAAACTTGCGGCCCTCCGGGTGGACCGAGGGGAAGCGCCACTTGATCGTCCTCAGGTGGCTGTCGGGTTTGTCTAACGATGCCATGCGTGGTTCCTTACGGCTCGATGTCTCTTGCCGCAATGCGCGCGGTTGCCTTGAAACCAGCCCGCGCTTAAGGCCCGCCGCAATCCAAAACTTGTGATCAGAACGGAAATCTCATGGTCAAGATCAAGGTGAAGAACCCCGTCGTCGAGCTCGATGGCGACGAGATGACGCGGATCATCTGGCAATGGATTCGCGAACAGTTGATCCTCCCCTTTCTCGACATCGATCTGATCTATTACGATCTTGGCGTCGAGAAACGCGACGAGACCGACGACAAGATCACGATCGAGGCGGCCAATGCGATCAAGCAGCATGGTGTCGGCGTCAAATGCGCGACGATCACCCCGGACGAGGCGCGCGTCGAGGAGTATAAGCTCAAGCAGATGTGGAAGTCGCCCGACGGCACGATCCGCAACATCCTCGGCGGCGTCGTATTCCGCGAGCCGATCGTGATTTCGAACGTCCCGCGCCTCATCCCCGGCTGGACCGACCCGATCGTCATCGGCCGCCACGCCTTTGCCGACCAGTATAAAGCGAGCGACTTCCTCACCCCCGGCCCGGGCAAATTGACGATGAAATGCGTCGGCGAGAATGGCGAGGCAATCGAACATC
>JBKJTQ010000074.1:0-3231 GCA_046589895.1 Sphingomicrobium sp. | reverse complement strand
CTGCCCTCGATCCTGCTCCTGCTCGCCTTTGTCGGCGGAGTGTTCGGCACTGCGCTGTTCGTCCTGGTCACCGCAATCGGCGAGCAGTCGCTCAATAATAATGTTCAGCTCGGGGCGATCCTCGCTGCTGCCGCCGCTGCGATATCCGCGGGGGCCGCCTGGCTTCACTGGAAGCGATTCCATGTCCCGATCACCGTCGCCGCGGGGGCTGCGGCGATCGTCGGGCTGGTGCTCGCGCTGATCGCCGCCGCAATCGGCCAGCAACAATTCGAGCAGATGCGCAGCGTCATGCTTTTCGCCTCGCTCTTTCTCGGCGTCGCGGTGTTCCTGTTCGCGATGCGCTGGGATTCGTCGGACCAGGCGCGTGTCACTCGCCGCGCCGACGTCGCCTTCTGGCTCCATCTGCTCGCCGCGCCGATGATCGTCCACCCGGTGTTCACCCTGCTTGGATTGAACGACGGCAGCGCGACGATCGGCGAGGGGCTGGTCGTGATCCTGCTCTACGTCATGCTCGCCATCGCCGCGCTCGCCATCGACCGCCGCGCCCTGCTCGTTTCGGCGCTCGCTTATGTGCTCTATGCACTGACCGAATTGTTCAAGCAGATCGGTGCGGTCGAGTTGAGCGTGGCACTGACCGCACTGGTGATCGGTTCGGCGCTTCTGATGCTGTCGGCTTACTGGCACCAGGCACGGCGGCTGGTCGTCGATCGGCTTCCGGGCAGATTCGTCGCCAGGCTACCCTATCTCGACCGGGTGCCTACGCTCCAACCAGCCGCATAAGCCGGCGCTCGAGCGGGGCGAGCACACCGCCCAGCTCGTGCCCCCGCTTGAGCACCGCGCCCTGTTCGCCGATCAGGGCAAACGCCCCCTGCTTCATGCGAAGCTGGGGGCGTTTCTCGATCCGCACTTCAGGGCGTTCGGTGGCGCGGCGAAACGCCGCGAAGATCGCCACCTCGGGGTGGAACGACAGCCCATAATCGCGCCAATGCCCCGCCGCGACCATCCGCCCATAAAGGTCGAGGATGCGCTGCAGCTCATTGCGGTCGAAGGTGGCTATCTCCTGCCGGTCCCGCGGGTGCGGGAACGGCGTCACCACGCTCATGCGCTTTTGGACTCGGGCGGGGCCTGACGCAGCGCCTTCAATTCGGCAACTTCCTTGCGCAGCGCGGTGACGGCTTCCTCAAGCTCGCATTGCCGCACTTGCGCCGGGTCGACATTCTCGCCGCACGGCGTGCCATAAGCGATGAACCCCGGGCTGTAGTGAACCACATCGATCGGCACCGGCCGCGCCGGGATTCCGACCACCGTGGTTGAGGGCAGCACGTCGCGCGTGACCACCGAATTGGCCCCGACGCGCGCGCCTTCGCCGACCTCGATCGGACCCAGCACCTGCGCGCCCGACCCGATCACCACGCCGCTGCGCAACGTCGGATGGCGCTTGCCGCCGACCCCGGTCGTGGGGTTGGTCCCGCCGAGCGTGACATTTTGGTAGATCGTCACGTCATCCTCGATTTCCGCGGTCTCCCCAATCACGGTGAAGCCATGATCGATGAAGAAGCGAGCCCCGATCTTCGCCCCCGGATGAATGTCGATCGCAGTCAGAAATCGCGCCAGATGATTGATGAAGCGCGCGAGGAAAAACAGCCGCCCGCCGTATAGCCAATGGGCAATGCGGTGCAGCCCGAGCGCGAGCACGCCCGGATAAAGCAGCACTTCCCAGCGCGATCGGGCGGCGGGATCGCGCGCCTTGACCGAGTCGAGATAGGCGATGAAGGTCGATGCCAAGTCACTGGCTCCTGTCGTTGTCGGATCGATATCTAGGGTCTCGAAGCGAAGATGAAAAGACGAACAGCCGCAAAGCCGCGCCGGATCGCCTTGCCGCAATGCAATATGTCGGGCAGGAGCCAAAACTTCGGCGCGGGGGAGACATAGCATTTTTGCGGACTTGCTGGCGGATCCCTCGGTCCTGTTGCCATTCGTCCTGATCGGATTTGCCGCGCAATTGGTCGATGGCGCGTTGGGCATGGCGTTCGGCCAGATTTCGAGCACGCTGCTGATCACCATGGGCGTTCCCCCCGCGGCGACATCGGCGGGCGTTCATATTGCCGAGACGTTTACTACTGCGGTGTCGGGCATCAGTCACGTCGCCCACCGCAACGTCGATTGGCGGCTATTCTTCCGGATTGTCATCCCGGGGGTCGTTGGCGGCGTCCTTGGCGCCTATGTCCTGACTCAAGTCAAAGCCGATACAGCAAAACCGTTCGTCCTCGCCTATCTCACCGCGCTAGGCCTCTACCTCTTCTACCGCGGCGTGATGCACCGCCACACCGATCGACGGCCGAAAATCGTCGAGCCGCTGGGCTTGGCCGGTGGGCTCCTCGACGCCGCCGGCGGCGGCGGCTGGGGGGCTATCGTGACGACCAATCTGTTGGTCCAGGGCAGCAACCCGCGCAAGACGATCGGCACCGTCAACACTGCGGAATTCTTCGTCACCATCACGATATCCGCCACTTTCCTGGCCACATTGACCTTCGCCGGGACCGCCGAAGACATGAAGCTGCTGTTGAAGGCGACAGTGGGACTGCTGCTCGGCGGAGTCGCCGCGGCGCCGTTCGGAGCGTGGATCGCCAAGCGCGTCAATCCCGACGGGCTGCTAACCTTCGTCGGCGCGTTGGTGACACTGACCAGCGGCTACGCGCTTTATCGCGCGCTTGGCTAGCGCGGCGGCGTTATTGCGTGCTCGAATAATGGAGCTCACCCACTCGCAAAAATCGATAAAGGCGTTAAGATCCTTCACACTGATCGGAAACGCCAATGGTCGCATATCTTCCTACCCTCAAGCAGCTCCAATATCTCGTCGCGCTTCGCGATTATGGCCATTTCGGCAAAGCGGCGGAAAGCTGCTTCGTCACGCAATCGACGCTGTCGGCAAGCCTGCGCGAGCTTGAGACACTCGTCGGGGTGACTTTGGTCGAGCGCACGCGTCGTGTCGTGCGGTTCACGCCACTTGGGCTGCGCATTGCCGAGAAGGCGCGCCGCGTGCTGCGCGAGGCCGAGGAACTGGCCGACATGGCGCGCGCCGAAGGGCTCCCGATGACCGGCGAATTACGCATGGGGGTGATCCCGACAATCGCCCCCTTTCTTCTCCCCGCCATCCTTCCGCGGCTGCGCGGCCGCTGGCCCGAACTGAAGCTGTTCCTGCGCGAGGAGACGAGCCAGGCCGCATGCGAC
>JBKJTQ010000069.1:0-2892 GCA_046589895.1 Sphingomicrobium sp. | reverse complement strand
GTCACCGGAAATTGCGCGACCAGCCGGTCGCCCTGATCCATCACCTTCAATACCCCCTCGGACTTGTCGACGACGACATGATCGCCCGCGGGCTGCTGCGAGTCGATGTTGAGCTTGGCGAACAGCGCCGCATGGTCGCTCTGGACCCCCGAATAATTGCGCGCGGTGGGCAGCACATTGGGCAGGCGCAGCGTCTGACCGACCCCGATCAGCGCGGTCGGCCCGTTGAGCGCGATCAGCGTCCTGGGCGTGGTGTGATATCGCTCGGCGACTTCCTCGATCATGTTGCGATAGCTCATCTTGCTGAGCTTGGCCTGATCCTCGGGCTTTTTGGGGAAAGGATAGACATAGTCGCCGCTGATATCGTCACGCGTCAGCCTGACCGTCACGGTCGAGGGACGAGCGCCCTGCATCAGCGCAGCGCGGGTCGGTCCGTCGAGCGATCCGCTGACGGGAAGACCGCGCGCCTCCTGGAATCCGCGAACGGCTTTCTTGAATACCATCCCGTCCTTGCCGTCGATCACCGAGGTCGAAAAGCCGACAGTGCTGAGCAGGACTTGGGCATGGAAAATTGTGCCGTCGATTTCGGACCCCGTAGTGCCCGGCGCGACCCAAGGCTTGGCCGCCGGCTTGACGGCGGGCGGCACGGCATTCTGGGCAGCGGCGATCCCCGCGACCGCGATCAGCGAGGTTGCGGCAAGAATAAGGTTACGCGAACACATCACAGGCGAGCTCCTATCACTGGACATGCGCTTGCAAACGCGGGGCCAGCGGCGATGTTTCCCTGCCGTTCCTATTTCGCAGCGAACAAAGCTTCGAATTTGGCGACTTCGCTGGCCGGATCACCGCTCCCCCACACCGCGTTGCACACCGCGATGAAGTCCGCCCCCGCAGCGATCAGCGGCGCCGCATTGGTTGGGGTGATCCCGCCGATCGCGACGCACGGCACTTCGAACAGGCTCGACCACCAGCTCAACAGCTGCGGTTCGGGACGATATTCACTCGGCTTGGTCTGGGTCGGGTAGAATGCTCCGAAGGCGACATAGTCGGCCCCATTCTCGCCCGCTTCCATCGCCAGGTGGCGGCTGTCGTGGCAGGTCACGCCGATCTGCACCGAAGGCCCCAGAATATCGCGCGCCTCGCGGGCATTGCCATCGCCTTGGCCAAGATGCACGCCGTCGGCACCAAGCCGCTTGGCGAGCGCGACGCTGTCATTGACGATGAAGGCGGTGTCGGCTTCGGCGCAGATCCGCTGCAACGGCTCGGCGAGCCGCGCAAGCTGATGCTCGTCGACCCCCTTGACCCGCAACTGGAACGCCGCAACCGGGCCGGCCGACAGCGCCGCCTTGAGCAAATCGGGGAAGTCGCCGCCGACTTCCTGCGGGCTGATCAGGTACAGTTCGCACGGGTCGCGCCGCGGCGGCGGGGTGAAGGCCGAAAGGTCGACCTCGTCGATATAATCGCTGTCGTCATTCATGGCCCGCTCATTAGCGAAGCCGCAGCGATCGTCCAATGAGAAGCGCCCTTCCCTTGCTCGCCGCGTTTGCGCTGAGCGCCTGCGCCACGCTCCCTGCCGCCGCACCGGTTCGCAGCGCCGGATTTGCGCGCCTCAACGAACCGACGCGTGTCGGGCACCTGGTGGTCACCCCGCGCGCAATCGTCGAGGACAGCCGCTGCCCGGTCAACGCGCGCTGTGTGTGGGCTGGACGCACGATCGTCCGCACCGAGGTGGCCGGTTCAGGCTGGCGTGATACGCTCACTTTGACGCTCGGCGAGCGCGTTGCCACGCATGGCTTGTCGCTGGCGTTGACCTCGGTCGAGCCGGGCAAGATGGCCGGCGCCGGCGCCCGCCAGCTCGACTATCGCTTTGGCTTCGAAGGCGGACGTTAGATTAAGATGACTCTTCGTCGAAACACAGCCCGTCAATATTGAGTCGTCGGCTCTACGCCACCGACGCCGCGTGAATATCGTCGATCGCGCTCCCCAGCGCGCCGTCGAATTCCTTGTCGCTCATCTGGTGGCGAAGGTCGGATAGAAGCGCGCGGCTGAAGCTCGCGATCATCCCGCGATTCTGCGCCAGTCGCCGGCACGCTTCCTCGCGGCTGAACCCGCCCGACAGCGCCACGACGCGCAATATGCGCGGATGATCGACCAGTGGCGCGAACAGATTGGCCTCGAACGGCAACGTCAGCTTGAGCATCACCTGCGCGTTCTCGGGAAGCGCATCGAGCGCTTCGACGAGTTCGGACAGCAACATGCGATCGGACGCGTCGCGATCCGCGCTCTTGATCGACACTTCGGGCTCGATGATCGGCATCAGCCCATGGCGCGAAATCCGCGCCGCGACCTCGAATTGCTGGCGGACGATCGCGGCGATGCCGCGCGGCGAAGCACGCTCGATCACCGAGCGCATCTTGGTCCCGAACACACCCTTGGCCACCGCGCGCTCGCACAAGGCGTCGAGCTCGGGCATCGGCTTCATCAATTTGACCCCGTCGGCCTCCTCCTCGAGCCCCTTGTCGACCTTGAGGAAAGGCACCACGCCGCGCTTCCACAGCGCGTCCGGCACCGGCGCGCCATCGGCCTCACCGTCCATCGTCTTTTCGAACAGGATGGCGCCGATTACCTTGTCGCCGTTGAAGCAGGGCGAAGTGATGATCCGGGTGCGCATGGCGTGGATCGCGGCAAACATCTCGTCGTCGCCGGCATAGGTATCTTCGGCGACGCCATAGCCCTTGAGCGCGCCGGGGGTCGAACCACCCGACTGGTCTAGTGCGGCGATGAAGCCCTGCCCCGACTTGATCTGTTCCAGCATCTTGGGATCGGTCATGAAATTACTCCTAGTTCGACAGGGCCGCGACGCCGGGTAGCGTGCGGCCTTCCATCCATTCG